>DASRQW010000104.1 GCA_035696245.1 Longimicrobiaceae bacterium
GCGAGATCATCGGTACGTCGCGGGATTCCGCTCGGCCGACGAATGCTTTTTTTGTGGATCCAGTATCGAGCTACGGGGGCGAGACGATACCGAACCTCGTCGGAAGCGCGTTCGGCGGACCGGCGAGCCAGACGTGCGCTCCCTCCTGGCCGAGGAGCGCATCGGGGAGACGAGCGATGGCGAGGCGGTAGCCGTCGTCCGTCACGAGCACCCAGCCCGAACCCGCACGCGAGAGCTGGCCATCCACTGCCGACAGCCCGTCTGCCGCGCGCACGGAGAGCGAGACGACCTGCAGGTGGCCCGCCGCGGTTCGCGGCCCGCGCGCGACGACCTCCAGGCCCGCGACGCTGCCCAGCATCGCCCGGCTGCCGTCCAGGCGGACGATCCGCCCGCCGGGGGTCCGGAGCACGAACACGGTGGCGGGCTCCGATCCGGCTTCCTCGACCGTCCCGCGCACCGTGTCGCCGGGCGCGGCGCTCGCTGCGCCGGCACTACCCGGCGATGCGGCCGTGCCCGCGCGGGCCGCCGGGGCTCCAGCGCCCGGGCGGGGCGGTGCGGGCGCGCAGGCGAGCGCGGCGGCCAGGGCCAGCGCCGCCGCGGCCCGCGTCACTGCACGCGCACGATGGCGAGGCGGATCGCCGGGTCCAGCGCGGCGCCGCCGGGCCCTTCCAGGCGGATGACCTGCGGCCCGGACGGCGTGCCCGAGAGCTGGTACCACGCCACGCCGCCGCCGTAGATGCTGGGCACGCTCACCGCCGCGAAGCTGCCGAAGCCCAGCTCCGTGGGCGTGAGCGGGTACACCAGGTTGAAGCCCGGCGCCTCGGCGTTGAACGACGCGTAGATGTTGCGGAAGTTCCAGGTGGGGACCTGCGCGTCGCCGCCCACCGCCGCGCCGGGGTAGTCGTCCACCGCCAGCGCCAGGCTCCACCCGCCCAGGAGCTGGTCGCTGGGCACGCCCGCCGCCGCGCTCAGGTTGGCCGTGCCGGTGAGGCTCGACTCGGTGAGCGCGGTGAGGAACTGCGCCTCGGTGGTGGCGTAGCGGTCCACGCTGAACCGGATGAGCGACCACGAGATCGCGTAGAAGTACGAGCCGTTGTCGAACGGCGTGCGGCCGAAGGGCGAGAGGATGCGGCCGTTGGTGCCCGCCATCTCGGTGTACAGCGACGTGAAGTGCCGCTGCATCACCGACGCGGGGGCCCGCGGGTTCGCGTCGCACTCCGGGAAGCCCTGCGGGCGCCGGTCGCAGTAGATGTTCACCGGGTTCCCCGCCGAGCCGTACCCCGTGTTGCCCCTCCACGCCAGCGGCCCGTACACCGCCTGCCGGGCCCACAGCTCCTCGCTGGTGCGCGCCAGGCCCTCCTCCAGCCACGCCGTCTCGAAGGGCGCGCCGTTCACGGTCCGCGAGGCGTAGGCCACGGCGTGCTTGCTCTCGTGGATGAAGGTCGAGCGGATGGTGCGGTACCAGTTCTCGGCCGTGTTGGCGGTGAAGCCGGTACCCGGCACGTCCGGCTGGTACGCGTAGAAGAACTCGCCGAAGTTGCTGGCGGTGTTGGTGTTGCCGGTGCCCGTGTCGTTGGGGAACTGGTCGCAGCTCACCACGAAGCCCGCGACGCCGGAGAAGTTGGTGTTGATGAGCGGCGTGAAGAACGCCACCAGCACGCCGTTGTTGTCGGTCGTCGCGTCGCGCCGCAGCACGTCGCCGAAGTTGGCGTGGAGGATGGGCTCCATGTCGGCGTTGAACTGGTCGCCGATCTTCTGGTAGTTGGCGGCCATGGTCGGGTTGTTCGCCGCCTTGAACGCCGCCGGCGTGTTGTCGGCGTCTTCGTAGATGGCGATCTTGCCGCTGTAGTAGACGCGCGTGGCGTTCACGTTGAACGAGCTGGTGCAGATGTTCGCCGCGTTGATGTTCGACACGCGGATGGTGCGCACCGGCGGCGGCGCGGTCACCGCCGCCGCGGCCGCCGCCGAGCGCCGCATGCGCGGGTCGCGCGCGAAGTGCGGCATCAGCCGGCCGTACGCCTCGGCGTTCTTCTCCAGCAGCTCCATGTGGCGCTCCTGCGCGCGCTGCTCGGCCCGCGCGGCGAACCCGTCGGGCGCGAACGGCGTGACGAGCGCGGGGGCCGCCGCGGGCTGCCGCGCGCTCGCCGCGGGGGCGGCCGAGCCCACCGCATCTCCCGACACCTGGAACGAGGTGGAGGAGTTCGGCGAGGTGCTGCTGTTGAAGATGGAGACCACGTAGCGGCTGTTCGCGGGCGGCGCCGTCAGCTCGGTGCAGGCCACGGCGGCGGGGTCGCGGATCACGGCCGACTGGCCGGGCAGCAGCAGCGTGGCGGGCGCGTGCAGCGGGCGCGAGACCGCCGCGCCCGTCTTCCCGCCCTGCGCGACCTGGAGCGCCACCGTGCCGGACGCCACGCACGGGACGACCACCGAGAGCTGCGTGGCGCTGCCCCCGGTCACCCGGGCCGCGTGCCCGCCGATGGTGACGGTGTTCGACGCCGGCAGCGCGGCGAAGTTGTAGCCGGTGAGCGTGATGCTGTCGCCCGGCGCCAGGCTGGTGGCCGAGACGCCGGTGATCTGGGGCGCCACGCTCGCCAGCGGCCCCGCCGCCGAGGTCGCGGCCGAGACGTAGACGCTGAAGGCGAAGGTGCTCACGGTGCCCGGCACGGCGAAGCCCCAGAACCGGAAGCCCGAGACCTCGCCGGGAGAGAGGATCCCGTCGGCCCCCAGCTCCGGCTGGTCCACGCCGCCGATGCTGCCGCCGTACTGGAAGTAGTCCTGGCCGGCGGCGGTGAATGTGGCGGTGCCGGTGGCGTTCGTGGTGGTGATGGTGCCGTTTCCGGACGTCGCGGCGGGCGGCGAGATCAGGAAGACGCGCACGCCGCCGCCGTCGCGGGTGGTGCCGTCGGCCGTGCCCAGCGGCGCGCTGGTGAGGTTCTGGACCGTGGCGATGAAGCTGAAGATGCCGCCCGAGTAGCTCACCGAGTTCGACGCCATGCGCACGTACAGCCCCTGCCCGCCGATGACGTTGCGGCGGCTGTCCGCGGTGCCCGCGGGCGCGCCGCACGTGACCGTGCCGTCGCCCACGCGCGCCTCGCAGCGCAGGAGCGTGCCGGCCAGGGCGGGCGCGTGGTTCGCCACGATGGGGCGGACGGGATCGTCCGAGCAGGCGGCGAGGAGGACGGCTGCCAGGAGTGCGGCGGCGCGGGTGCGGCGGCGGACGGGGAGCAGAGGCATGGGCGTTCTCCGGCGTGGCGGTCCGGCATCCGCACGGGGGGCGCGGAGGAGACGTCGGCCGCGGAGAGGGCCGCGGCCGGCGAGGGGCGCCGGCTGCGGGGTCCCAATAAGCGGTACGCGCCCCGGCGAGCGCAAGCAGTTTCGCACGCCCGTCCGGCGGCGCGTGCGTTCACCCGCCCCGTTCCCGACGCGGTGTGACGCCCGCCGCTCGCCTGCGGTCGGAAGAGGCCGTCCCAGTCCGGCGGCACGCATCCGCCGCGTGCGTACCATCGGCCGGGGTCGTCGGACGGCTCGTCGGTCGATGGGAGCGGCGGCGATGCGCATCTACCGCGGTGCATGCGATGCGTGGCGTACATCGATCATCGGCCGATCCGAATCCGCTGGACGGCAGACGAGATGCGTAGCGTTCGCGGACGCGCGTTGGCGGGCCGGTTCGCATCTGCCCGATGCGCCGAATCGCCGATCCTCCGCTGGCATCGGGGGATGCGCGGCGGGCGTGCGGCGGGTTTGTCCGGCCCATGGGCGGGAGGTTATACTTCCGGCCTGGCGGGCTCCGGCGCCGCGCCCCTCACGCGGCGCGCACGGCCGGTCCGCATCTCCCGAAAAGCACCCGCGAAAGCGAGCACATGACCGCATCTCCGCCGCACGACCCCGCCCTCGCTCTGGCGGAAAACCTCGCGGGGCGCGGCGCGTGAGGGTGCTCTTCGTGGCGGACGTGATCGGCAGCCCGGGGCGGCGCACGGTCAACCAGCTCCTGCGCCTGGTGCGGGGCGACGTGCGGGCCGACGCGGTGGTGCTCAACGGCGAGAACTCCGCCGGGGGCTTCGGGATCATGCCCGAGATCGTGCGGGAGATGCTGGAGCTGGGCGTGAACGTGATCACCACCGGCAACCACGTGTGGGACAAGAAGGAGATCCTGCCCCTGCTGGACTCCGAGCCGCGCCTGCTGCGCCCGGCCAACTACCCGCCCGGCAACCCCGGCCACGGCTCGGTCGTGGTCGACGTGGGCGGCGTGCGGCTCGCCGTGCTCAACCTGCAGGGCCGCACGTTCATGGCGCCCATCGACGACCCGTTCCGCTGCGTGGACGGGCTGCTGGAGACGCTGACGGGCGAGGCGGACGCGGTCGTGATCGACTTCCACGCCGAGGCGACCAGCGAGAAGCAGGCGTTCGCGCGCTACGTGGACGGGCGCGTGGCCGCGGTGGTGGGCACGCACACGCACGTGCAGACGGCGGACGAGCGCGTGCTGCCCAAGGGCACGGCACAGATCACCGACCTGGGGATGACGGGCGGCCTGGGTGGGGTGATCGGGATGAAGACCGAGATCTCCATCGAGCGGCAGCGCACGCAGGCACGCGGCGAGCGCATGCAGCCGGCGGACGACGACCTCCATCTCCAGGGCGCCGTGGTGGAGATCGACACGGCGCGGGGCCTGGCGAAGAGCATCGAGCGGGTGAGCGTGCCGTACGCCCGCGTGCTGGCGGGCCTGACTGGGAAGAGGTGACGGTGGCGCGCATCATCGACGGGACCGCGATCAGCCGCGAGATCCGCGCGGAGGTGGCCGCCGAGGTGGCCCAGCTCCGCGCGGCGGGCGTCGTGCCCGGCCTGGCCGTCGTGCTCGTGGGCAGCGACCCGGCGAGCGAGGTGTACGTGGGCAGCAAGGCCCGCGCGTGCCGCGAGGCGGGCATGCACGACCGCACGCTCAAGCTGCCGGCCGACGTGACGGCCGAGGAGCTGTACGGCACCATCGACGGCCTGAACGCCGACGCGTCCATCCACGGCATCCTCGTCCAGCTTCCCCTCCCGCCGCACCTGAACCCCAAGCCGGTGCTGGAGCGCATCCACCCCGCCAAGGACGTGGACGGCTTCCACCCGCTCAACGTGGGCCGCGCCTTCATCGCCGACCCGCGCGGCTTCGTGCCCGCGACGCCGGCGGGCATCATGGAGCTGATCCGCCGCGAGGAGGTGCCCACGCACGGCAAGCACGCGGTGATCGTGGGCCGCAGCCTCATCGTGAGCAAGCCGCTGATGTCGCTGCTGATGGCGCCGGGCCCGAACGCCTCGGTGACGCTCGTCCACCGCCACACGCCGGACATCTCCCCGTTCACGAAGATGGCGGACATCCTCGTGGTCGCCGTCGGCAAGCCGGGGCTGATCCGGCCGGAGATGGTGAAGCCCGGCGCGACGGTGATCGACGTCGGCGTCTCGCGCGTCGCCGACGAGTCGGACCCGCGCGGCTACCGCATCGAGGGCGACGTGGACTTCGCGGGCGTGAGCGAGGTCGCCGGCGCGATCACTCCCGTCCCCGGCGGCGTGGGGCCGATGACCATCGCCATGCTGCTGCGCAACACGGTGCAGGCGGCGCGGCGCGCGGCGGCCCGTGCCCAGCGGCGCGCGCCGAGGCGGCGGAGGGCGTCGTGAGCTGGGATCTCTTCTCGTCTGCCGCGGAGATCGCGCGCACGTCGCGCTCGCCCGAGGCGCGCAACGAGGACCTGGCGCGCGCGGTCGCGGCCCGGCAGGCGGACGCGGGGTTCGTGGATGCGGATCCGCTGTCGCCCGCGCTGTCGAAGCCGAAGCGCGGCGTGGAGTGGACGGTGTCGCAGCTCAACGCAGCGGCGCGCGACCTGGTGGAAGGCTTCTTCCCGCCGATGTGGGTTTCGGGCGAGGTGTCGAACTTCACGAAGGCCCGCTCCGGACACTGCTACTTCTCGCTTCGCGACGCGGACTCGCAGGTGCGGTGCGTGATGTGGCGCGACGAGGCGCGGCGCCTGCCGACGTCTCCGGCGGAGGGGATGCACGTCCGGGCGCTAGGCCGGCTCACCATCTACGAGTCGCGCGGCGAGTTCCAGCTCGTCGTCGCCGATCTGGAGGGGCGCGGCGAGGGGCTGTGGAAGCTGGCGTTCGACCGTCTCCGGACGACGCTGGACGCCGAGGGACTGACGTCGGCGATGCGGAAGCGGCCCATCCCGCCGCACCCGTCGTGCGTCGGAGTCGTGACGTCCGCACAGGGCGCCGCGCTGCGCGACATCGTCTCCGTGATCCACCGCCGCGCGCCGTGGACGCGCATCGTGGTCTGCGGCTGCCGAGTGCAGGGCGACGGCGCGGCGGACGAGATCGCGCGCGCCATCCGCCTCTTCGGGCGGGCGAGCTGCGCGGACGTGCTGATCGTGGGGCGGGGCGGGGGATCGACCGAGGACCTGTGGGCCTTCAACGAAGAGGTGGTGGCGCGCGCCATCGCCGAATCGCCCGTGCCCGTGATCTCCGCCGTGGGCCACGAGACGGACTTCACCATTGCCGACTTGGTCGC
>DASRQW010000105.1 GCA_035696245.1 Longimicrobiaceae bacterium
CCGCTCGCTTAGGCTCGCACCCTCCCCCGCAAGCGGGAGAGGGTTGGGGTTTGGGTGCCGTTCGGGTGGGGTGGGGCGGGCAGCCGGGTTGCGGGCGGTTGAAACCGCGGCAACAACTGCGCAAAGTCCGCCTCCGCGGACTGACTGCCGCGAACCCAGCCTCCAGCGCGCGCCGATCTCCTAACCAACCCTCCCCCAGGCAGTTTTGGGGGAGGGTCGACGAGCCTAAGCGAGGCGGGGAGGGGCCCCGCGCCGAGCTCCCCGCCTGCACCACCGCCGGCGGCGTACCCAAGCGAACTCATGCGGCGACGCGGCTCCCGTCCCGCGCGAAAGCTTCAACCAACCCTCTCCCGCTTGCGGGGGAGGGTGCGAGCCTAAGCGAGCGGGAGGGGGCACCCGCGCAGCACCATCCGCTTACACCACCGCCACAGGTCGCCGCTCCGGCTCACGCGCCGGGGCCTGCACCCACTGCTCGTGCCACTGGAGGAGGACGAGGACGGCCCAGATCGCCAGGCCGCCGCGCCCGCGCCCTGCCTGGAAGTCGCGCCACGCCGCATCCGCCGCGTTCGCGTCGAGAAGGCCGGAGCGGCGGACGGTGGCGGGGGAGAGCAGGTCGCTCGCCCACTGGCGCAGGGGGCCGCGCAGCCAGGCGTCCAGCGGCACGGTGAAGCCGGTCTTGGGGCGGTCCACCAGCGCGGGCGGGACGTGGCGGTGCAGGATGCGGCGCAGGATCCACTTGCCCTCGCCGCCACGCACGCGGAGTGCGCGCGGGAGCGACCACGCAAGCTCCGCCACGCGATGGTCCAGCAGCGGGACGCGCGCCTCCAGGCCCACGGACATGCTGGCGCGGTCCAGCTTCGCGAGCAGGTCGTCCGGCAGGTAGCCGAGCTGGTCGGCCAGCTGCATGCGCTCCATCAGCGGCATCGCGCCGCCGCCCATCACCCGCTCCACCACGCCGGCCGGCTCGCGCGCGCCGCGGGCCACGCGCTCCGGCTCGCCCCACTGCGACAGCAGCGAGCGGTACATCCCCGCGGCGCCCGGCTGGCGGAGCAGCGCCGCGAGCTTGTGCGCCTTGTCGCCCGGCAGCCGTGCGCGCGCGGAGGCGGGCAGCAGCGGCGCGACGGCGGCGTACATCCGGTCCCACGCCGCAGGCGACGGCGCGGAGAGTCCGCCAGCGAGGGCACGTCGCACGGGAGATGGGATGCGGACGGCGCGGCGGATCGCGCGCTCGCCGGACACGTAGCGGTTGTAGCCCGCGAACAGCTCGTCGCCGCCGTCGCCGGAGAGCGCGACGGTCACGTCCCTCCGCGCCACGCGGGAGACGAGCAGCGTGGGGATGAGCGAAGGGTCCGCCAGCGGCTCGTCGAACAGCCGCGGCAGGTCGGGAATCGACGCGAGCGCATCGTCCCCCGTCAGCGTGACCGACGTGTGCTCGGTGCCCAGGTGGCGCGCGACGGCGGCGGCGTGCGCGGACTCGTCGTGCTCGGCCGCGTCGAAGCCGATGGTGAACGTCTTCACCGGCCGCGCGGACCACGCCTGCATCAGCGAGACGACGAGCGACGAGTCGATGCCGCCGGAGAGGAAGGCGCCCAGCGGCACGTCGGCCCGCATCCGCAGGCGCACGGCGTCGGCGATCACTCGCTCCACCTCGTCCGCCGCCTCGTCGTCATCTCCCGAAAATGGGTTGGCGATGCCGTGGCGCGCGGCCTCCTCGACAGACCAGAACGGGCGCGGCTCGGGCAGCGGCGCGGCGGCGTCGTCGATCGTCAGCACTGTCCCGGCGGGCAGACGCGTGACGCCGCGGAAGATGCTGCCCGGCGCGGGCACGTACAGGTAGCGCAGGTACGCGGCGACGGACGCGGGATCGGCCTCGGGCCGGAACGCCGGGTCCGCCGCGAAGGCGCGGGGCTCCGACGCGAACGCCACGCATCCCCCGGCATGGTGCACGTACAGCGGCTTGATGCCCATGCGGTCGCGCGCCACGTGCAGCCGCCGCAGCCGCACGTCCCACAGCGCGATGGCGAACATCCCCACGAACCGCTTCAGCGACGCCTCCACGCCCCAGCGCTCGAACGCGGCCAGCATCACCTCCGTGTCCGAGTGCCCGCGGAACTGCGCGCCGTCCCTCTCCAGCTCGCGGCGCAATTCCACGTGGTTGTAGACCTCGCCGTTGAACGCCATCACGAAGCGGCCCGAGCCCGAGCGCATCGGCTGGTGGCCGGCGGGGGAGAGGTCGACGATGGCGAGGCGGCGGAAGGCGAGCGCGATGCCGGCCTCGGCTTCCACGAACACGCCGTCGTCGTCCGGCCCGCGGTGCGCGAGCGCGGCGGACATGCGGCCCGCGCGGCGCTGCATCTCCCCGGCGCTGGCGGGGCGGGAGTCGAGGAAGCCGGCGAGGCCGCACATGGTCTGGAGAGGTCGGGGAGATGCGGGACGGGAGATGCGCCGCGGGGAGCGGGCAGCGTGGAAAGGGCAACGCCCGTGCCCCGCTCGGACGCCCGCCGTCCCCCGGCCGGATACCCGCCGGCGCAGGACGACGCGATGCCGTGCGGTCTCTGCCGATGCGATGCGGTGTTGCGCGCCTGCATCGCATGTGGGCGGCCCCGGACAGCGCGGCAAAGGCGGAAATGGGCGGATTCCAGGCGCCGGCCGGTCGCGGCGGCGGGCGAGCTTCTTGAGACGTCGGGCGGCGGCCAGCCCCCGCACCGCCGCCCCCCGGAAGCACACCGCGATGCCCGCCATCTCCCCCGCCCGCCCCGCCGACCCGCCCGCCGCGCCGAAACCCGGCGAAGGCTATCCGCACGGCTACCGCGGCGCCCGCGTGCTGCTCACCGGCGCCACCGGCTTCCTGGGCCGCTGGGTCTGGCGCGCCCTGGCCGACGCGGGCGCCGAGGTGCACGCCGCCGGCCGCAGCCGCGAGGCGCTGGACGCCGCGCAGCGCGACGGGCTGCCCGGCCAGGCCGTCGTGGCCGACCTCGCCCGCCCCGGCGCCCTGCGCGAGGTGCACGCGCGCGTCCGCCCCGCGATCACGTTCAACCTGGCCGCGTACGGCGTCGACCCGGCCGAGCGCAACGCCGTGCTCTCGCTGCGCATCAACGCCGACCTGGCCGCCGAGTGCGCCGCCGCGGCCGCCGAGCGCGACGACGCGCCCGCGTGGGACGGGCAGCGGCTGGTGCACGTGGGCTCCGGCTTCGAGTACGGCACGGTACGCGGGATGGTGGACGAGGCAACGCTGCCCGCGCCGGGTACGCCGTACGGCATGAGCAAGCTGCAGGGCACGCGTCTGGTCACCGGCGCCCGCTCCCGCCTGCGCCTCCGCGCCACGACCGTGCGCCTCTTCACCGTCTACGGCGAGGGCGAGCACCCGCGGCGCCTCCTGCCCTCGCTCCTGGCCGCCGCGGGCACGGGCGAGACGGTGGAGATGACGCCCGGCGGCCAGCTTCGCGACTTCACCTGGGCGGGCGACTGCGCCGAGGGGCTGCTGCGCACGGGGCTCTTGCGCCAGGCGCCTCCCGTGCTGAATCTTGCGACAGGTGTTTGCACCACCGTCCGCCGCTTCGCCGAGGCCGCCATGGCCGCCGCCGCGATCCAGGCAGATGCCGTGCAGTTCGGCGCCCTCCCCTACCGCGCGGACGAGGAGCGGCAGGGGCCCGTGAGCGTGGCCCTCGCCCGCCGCACCCTCGGCTGGGTCCCCACCACGTCGGTCGAAGAAGGCATCCGCCTCACCCTCGATGCCGTTCACGGGCACGCGGGAGCCGCCGCGTGACGCCCCCGGCCGAGTCGCCCATCGGCACGGGCCGCGCGCCCGAGCTGTCGCTGGTGATGCCGTGCTACAACGAGGAAGCGTGCCTGGGCCGCACCGCCCCCGCGCTCATCGACGCCTTCCTGGAAGAGGGCGTGCGGCTGGAGCTCGTCCTCGTCGACAACGGCTCGCGCGACCGCACCGGCGAGGTGATCGACGGGCTGATCGCCCGCGGCCTGCCGGTGGTGAAGGTCAGCATCGCCGTGAACCGCGGGTACGGCCACGGCATCCGAGCCGGACTGGAGCGCTGCCGCGCCCCGGTCGTCGGCTACCTGTGCGCCGACGGGCAGGTCGCGCCGGAAGACGTGGTGCGGACGTACCGGCTGATGGAGGGGCGCGAGGAGCGCGTGGTGGCCAAGGTGCGGCGCCGCTTCCGGCAGGACAGCTGGAAGCGCAAGATCGTATCGGCCAACTACAACCTGCTCATGCTGCTCTGCTTCGGGTGGCTGGGCGCCATCGACGTCAACGGCAGCCCCAAGCTCTTCTCGCGGCGCACGCTGGAGCGGCTGCGGCCGGTGTCGGACGACTGGTTCCTGGATCCGGAGCTGGTGGTCAAGGCGCGCGAGCTGGGCCTGCGCTGCATCGAGATCGACGTGGAGGGCTACGCGCGCAACGGCGGCGCATCCAACGTCCGCCGGCAGACCATGCTCGAGTTCCTGCGCAACATCTGGCGCTATCGCTTCGGCGCGGGGCTGCGGGAATGGAGGACGGATGCGGGGCTGGCCCGCCGTGCATCTCCCGAAGCGCCCGATGCCGTGCCCGTGCCGCCGCAGCGCCGCACTCCCCTCGGCGCCCACCTGGACGAGGTGCGCGTGGTGGAGCAGAACCGCCACCAGGACTCGCGCGGCTTCGTGCAGAAGGTGCTCACCGCCACGCAGTGCGCCGGGCACCCGCCGCGCGGCGAGGTGTACGTGACCAGCGCCCGGCCGGGCGAGGCCAAGGGCAACCACCTGCACTGCCGCATGGGCGAGTGGTTCTCCGTCGTGCAGGGCACGGGCAGCGTGGAGATCTGCGACCCGTCCACCGGTAGCCGCCTGGCCATCGCCGTCTCGGCAGACCTCCCGCGGTCGGTGTACGTGCCCGCGGGACTGGCGCACGCCGTGGTCAACCGCGGCACCGACGACCTGATCTGCGTGGCCTGGGCCGAGGCCGAGCACGACCCGGCCGACGTGCACGCCTTCGCCGTGTGGCCCCCCTCCCTGCCGCCGCGCCGCGTGCGCGTGGCCGCCCCCGCCGCCGCATCCTCCACCTGAGCCCCCGGTTAGCCCCATGCGCGTGAACGGAACGCCCTACCGCACGGTGTGGATGGAGGGCGGCACCGTCCGCCTGATCGACCAGAACCGGCTCCCGTTCGACTTCGCCCTGGTCTCGTGCCCCACCTGGCGCGCCACGGCGCAGGCCATCCGCGACATGTCGGTTCGCGGCGCGCCCGCCATCGGCGCGACGGCGGGGTACGCGCTGGCGCAGGCGTTCGCGGCGGGCGGCAAGGCGTTCTGGCTCTCCGCCGCCGTCGCGCGCCGGGCCATCGAGGCGACGCGGCCCACGGCGGTGGACCTCTTCGCCGCCACCTCGCGCGTCTGGAACGCGGCGGAGACGGCGGGCGGCAGCGAGGCGCAGGCGGTGGAGGCCGCGCGCGCCGCAGCGCACGACTTCGCGGAAGAGAGCGTGCGCAGCTGCCTGCACATCGGGGAGCACGGCGAGGCGCTGGTGCCCGACGGGGCGAACGTGCTCACGCACTGCAACGCGGGCTGGCTGGCGACGGTGGACTTCGGCACCGCGCTGGCGCCCGTGTACCGTGCGGCGGCAGACGGGAAGCGCGTGCACGTGTGGGTCAGCGAGACGCGGCCGCGGGCGCAGGGCGCGCGCCTCACCGCGTGGGAGCTGGGCGCGCACGGCATCCCCCACACGGTGATCGCCGACAGCGCCTCCGCCCACCTGATGAGCCGCGGCGACGTGGATCTCGTCATCACCGGCGCGGACCGGATCGCGGCCAACGGCGACGCGGCGAACAAGATCGGGACGCTGGAGAAGGCCGTCTGCGCGCGCGAGTTCGGCGTCCGCTTCTACGTCGCCGCCCCCCCGTCCACCTTCGACGCGGCGATCGCGGACGGAGGCGGGATCCCCATCGAGGAGCGTTCGGCAGACGAGGTGTCTTACGTGACGGGGCTGGACGACCACGGCACGCTTCGCCGCGTCCGCGTGACCGCGCCGGGTGCGCCCGCGCGCAATCCCGCGTTCGACGTGACCCCGGCGCGCTTCATCACCGGCTTCATCACCGAGCACGGCGTCGTCCGCCCCGAGGAGCTTCCCGGTGCCGCCTCGCACGCCCACGAGCGCATTCGCGTCCCCGCACTCGCGGGCGAGGGCGTCGTCGCGGGAGGCTGACGGAAGCACGTTGGCCGGCTTCTCAGGCCCGCGTACGGTGGATGAGGCGGCGCGGAGCCTCGTCCGCAGGACGACCGCAGTTCCCAGCCGGGGGCTTCATGCTCCCGGCTTCCGTGCGCTGGGAGCTTGGTTCTGCGACTTGGCGGACGCGAATCCTTTGCTGGGCGGCGTCTGCGCTTAGATTGAGTCGGTGGGGAGAGAGGCCCCCTCCCCCGGCCCCTCCCCCCAAACTGCCTGGGGGAGGGGAGACCAAAAGTG
>DASRQW010000106.1 GCA_035696245.1 Longimicrobiaceae bacterium
CTCGGCGGGTGAAGATCCAAGTGCCTGACCTCCGCCTCCAAGACTATGCGGCCCTCCCCACAGGCACGGCGCTGGAGCGAACTCCCCGCTACGCCGAGCGGAAATGCATCCCGCGTAGCAAATAGTTGGAACAGATGACCTCCGTGTCGGCCCGCGCCGCCTGCGACAGCGTTTCCGCACTCCCGTAATCGTTCGCCCGGCTGGTGGGATCGGAAGATGCGCATCGACCGGAGTTCTGTAGATGCGCATCATCGTGCTGGGGTGGATGCTCTGGAGATGGCCCTCAGCCGATGCGCCTGCGTGTTCGCGTCGATGCGTCCCAAGTCCGCATCTGCCGAATCGAATTCCATCGGTCCCCCGCATCTACCGTCGCATCGTTTTCGTCGCATCCTTCCCGATGATCGGCTGTGGATCATCTCGGTAGATGGACGGCGACACATCACCGTCTTAACACATCAGGCACCTGGCGCGTCTTGTGGATGAACGGCGGAGCTGCCGCCGGTCGTCCACGCCGAACGCTACGGAGCCCGGACCATGTTCTCCACTCGCACCATCCTGCTCGCCGCGGGGCTGCTCGCCGCCTCGCACCTGCACGCCCACGCGCTCCTGGCGCAGGACGCGCCCGCCGCGCATCGTGAAGGCGCGGGGCAGCGCGGCATGCAGCACGACCCCATGCAGATGCTGCTGGACCACCGCGCCGACCTGGGCCTCAGCGACGACCAGGTCACCCGCCTGCGCGCCATCAACGCCGACGTGATGCGCCAGATGGAGCCGCTGCACCAGCAGATGCAGCAGATGCACGCCGCGATGGGCCAGCAGGGCGGCGGCGACGCCCAGGCCGCGCACCAGCAGATGCATCCGCTGATGGAGCAGCTGCACAAGATCCACGACGAAGCCATGCAGCGCGTGTCGCAGGTGCTCACGCCCGAGCAGATGCAGAAGGTCCACCAGCTGATGCCGCACCACGACGGCCAGCAGGGACACGACGGCGGCCACGGCGCGGCATCGCGCTGACCCCGTGGGACCACGCGCTCCCTGCCGGCGAGCGGGGAGCGCTGCGGGCCCGCGGACCGGCCGCGGGCGCACCGGCGCCGCGATGGCGCTCACCCGGCGGGAAGGCGCGCCCGAACTTGCTGCGAAGGGACGTGGTAGACACCGACGCGGCGCTGGTGGGCCGCGCACGCGAGGGCGACGCGGGCGCCTTCGAGACGCTGGTGCGCAGGCACCTGAAGGCGGCGTACGCGGTGGCGCTCGCCCAGCTCGGCGAGCCCGCGGACGCGGAAGACGCGGTGCAGGACGCGTTCGTCGCCGCGCTGAAGCGCATTGAGGAGTGCCGCTCTCCGGACCAGTTCGGCGCGTGGCTGTGCGCCATCGTGCGCAACCGCGCGCGCGACCGGCGGCGGTTCGAATCCGTTCGCGGCGCGCTGCCGCTGGACGCTGCGGCGAACACGGCGTGCGGCGACGACCCGCTGCGCGACGCGGAGGAGAGCCAGGTGCGCACGGACCTTCTGGCGGCGATGGAGGGCTTGACGCCGCTCCAGCGCGAGGTGGTGCTGCTGTACGACTGGGAGGGCTGGAGCCACAAGGAGATCGGGGCCCGGCTGGGCATCAGCAGCGGGTCCGCCCGCGTGCACCTCTTCAACGCGCGGCGGGCCCTGCGGGGCTGGCTGGCCGGGCGACACATGGAGAAGCCGTGAACATGGAAGACGAGTTCCGCGACCTCGCCCCGCTCGACCCATCGGCAAGCGAGGCGCGGTGGGAGCGGATGGTGGCGGGCATCTCCGCCGCCGCGGCGCCGGAGCTGGGCCGCCGCGCGGCGCTGCCCGAGCCGGGGCTGCTGGTGCTCCTGGCCGGCTACGTGCGCCCAGCCGTCTCCGCCGCGGCGCTGCTGGCGGCCGCCGCGAGCGCCGTCCTCATCGCATCCGGCGGCCCGGCGGCGGCGGTGGATGCGGAGCGGCCGTCGCAGGCGCAGGTGGCGGCGGGGCTGGGCTATCCGGCACCCGTGGCGGGCTGGCTGGACCCGCGCGAGACGCCTTCCACCGGCGAGATGCTGGCGGCCATGCAGGGAGGCGGCCGATGAGCACTCCGCGCCGCGCCGGGCTGCTGGCGGCCCTCAGCCTCGTCGTCACCTTCCTCGCCGGCGCGGTCGTGGGCGGCGCCGTCGTGCGCGCGCACGACCACCGCTGGTTCATGCACGGCGTAGCAGGAATGCACGGCGCGCCGCCCGAGCACGACCTGTTCGCGCCGGACGGAGCGCTCGGCCGACGGCTGAAGCTCACGCCCGCGCAGCACGACAGCATCGAGCACATCGTGCGGGGCGAGCGGACGCGCGCGCAGGCCATGCT
>DASRQW010000107.1 GCA_035696245.1 Longimicrobiaceae bacterium
GCGGAGGAGATACGAATCCGGGTAGATCGGCTTGCCTTCGTGGAGTCTCGCCGAAGCGATCCGGACCATCGGTAGCAGCCCACGCAGTCGGCTTCGTGCCGTCGTGGCCAGCGGCTTTTCGCCTCCAGGGCGATGCTGGCCGCACCGATTCTCACGGATTTCGTACGGCCCGGCGGCCCGGCCGTGAGATCGGCTCGGTGCCGGAGGAGACCCGGTGCGGTGCCCCGTTCATGCTTCTTGCACGCGGGCAGCGCAGCCGGATTCCGCCGTGCAGCCGGCGGCGCCACACCGCAACCGCGAGGCGACTTGCAGACACGCGACATCATCGTGATCGGGGCCTCGATGGGCGGGGTCGATGCGCTCTCCCGGCTGGCGGGCCAGCTCCCGGCAGACCTTCCCGCGTCGGTGCTGGTGGTGCAGCACGTGTCCGAAGACTCGCCGGGGCTCCTGGCGGGCATCCTGGGTGCGCGGGGCGCGCTGCCCGCGTCGCAGGCAGTGGACGGGATGCCGCTGGAGCGCGGCCGCATCTACGTGGCGCCGCCGGGAAGGCACCTGCTGCTGGGCGAGGAAGGCATCCGCGTGACGTTCGGGCCGCGCGAGAACCTCTCCCGGCCCGCCATCGACACCCTGTTCCGCACCGCGGCGGTGAACTACCGCAGCCGGGTGATCGGCGTGGTGCTCACCGGCCTGCTGGCCGACGGCGCGGCGGGGCTGCTGGCGGTGGAGCGCTGCGGCGGCGCGGCCGTGGTGCAGTCGCCGGACGACGCCGAGTACCCGGAGATGCCCCGCAACGCCCTGGCCGCCACGCGGGCCCCGCGGCAGACCACGCTGGCCGGCCTGGGTCCGCTGCTCGTGCGCCTCGCGGCGCAGCCCGCCCCCGAGCCACCGCCCGTGCCCGAGATGCTGCGAATCGAGGCGCGGATCACCGAACGAGCCATGAGCCTTCCGGAGCCGGTTCCCGTCCTCGGCACTCCCACCGGCTTCACCTGTCCGGAGTGCCAGGGCTCCATCCAGGCCATCGACGACGGCGGGCTGGTCCGGTTCCGCTGCCGCGTGGGGCACGCCTACTCGGCGCAGGACTGGCTGGCGGAGAAGGCCACCGCCGTCGAGGACTCGCTGTGGGTGGCATTGCAGACGCTGGAGGAGAGGGCCGACATGCTGGTGTCGATGGCGCGCACCGAGCTGGAGCACGGCCGCGAGCGCTCCGGTGCGAGCTTCGGCGAGCGCGGCAGGGAGACGCGCCTGCACGCCGACCGCCTGCGCGAGCTGCTGAGGCACCTGCCCGAGTAGCGCACGGGGTGCCGCCGGCCGCGGCGGGGGTTATGTTGCGAAGACCGCCAGGGGTGCGCGCGCCACGGCGCCGCCCCGCCGCCACGCCAGCCCGCCCGGTCCATGAGCGACCCAGTCCAGCCGAGCAGCGAGGAACCCGTCGACCCGGAGCTGGCTCCCGCACCCCGCGGCAGGCCCACGGTGGTGGGGATCGGCGCGTCGGCCGGCGGGCTTGCGGCGCTGCGCGAGCTGTTCGCCTGCATCCCGCCGGACAGCGGGCTCGTGTTCGTGGTGGTGGTGCACCTGGCGCCCGACCACGAGAGCCACCTTGCGGACCTGCTCCAGCCGCACGCGCCCATCCCCGTGCAGCAGGTGACCGACGTGGTCGCGCTGGAGGCGAACCACGCGTACGTCATCCCCCCCGGCCGCAACCTCTCCGCGATCGACAGCCACCTCCGCGTGTCGCCGCTGGAGAAGGAGCGCCTGGCCCGCGCCCCCATCGACCACTTCTTCCGCACCCTGGCCGAGACGCACGACGGCCACTCGGTGGGCGTCCTCCTCTCCGGCACCGGCGGCGACGGCACCGAGGGGCTGCGCCACGTGCGCGAGCAGGGGGGGATGGCGATCGTGCAGGACCCGAACGAGGCCGAGTACGACGGCATGCTGCGCCACGCCATCGCCGCCGGCGTGTCCGACATGGTGCTCCCCATCGCCCAGATGCTGCCGAAGGTGATGGAGTTCGCGGCGACCGAGCCCCGGCTGCGGGTGGAGTCGCTGGACGCGCCGTCCTCGGCGGACCAGCCGGACGCGATGGAGAAGATCCTGGCCCTGCTGCGGGTGCGGACCGGGCACGACTTCGCGCGCTACAAGCGCTCCACCGTGGGCCGGCGCGTCGCCCGCCGCATGCAGATCCTGGGCGTGGAGCAGCTTCCCCATTACCTGGACACGCTGCGCGAGGGCGAGGGCGAGGCGGCGGCGCTGCTCGACGACCTGCTGATCAACGTCACCAGCTTCTTCCGCGACCCGCAGGTCTTCCGCGCCCTCCAGGACGACGTGGTGCCCCGCCTGCTGGACGCGCTGCAGCCGGGCGAGGCGATCCGCGTGTGGTCCGTGGGGTGCGCCACGGGCGAGGAGGCGTACAGCCTTGGCATGCTGCTGCTGGAGGAGGCTGGCCGGCGCGAGAAGGCGCCCCGCGTGCAGGTCTTCGCCACCGACCTGCACGAGCGCTCGCTGCACTACGCCCGCGAGGCGCTGTACCCGCAGGCCATCGAGGCCGAGGTCTCGCCCGAGCGGCTGGAGCGCTTCTTCCGCAAGGAGAGCGGCGGCTACCGCGTGGGCAAGCAGCTGCGCGAGTCGGTGGTGTTCGCGCTCCACAACCTGCTGCGCGACCCGCCCTTCTCGCGGTTGGACCTGATCGTCTGCCGCAACGTTCTCATCTACCTCCAGGCCGACGTCCAGCGCGAGGTGGTGGAGCTGTTCCACTACGCGCTGCGGCCAGACGGGGTCCTGCTGCTGGGCACCGCCGAGACGCTGAGCCGCTCCGAGCTGTTCCGCGTGGCCGACAAGGAGCACCACCTGTACGCGCGCCGGAACGCCCCCCGCGGCGCCCTGCGGCTGCCCGCGCTGCCCATCTCCGGGCGCCCGCTGCCGCACCCCGCGCGCATCGAGCCGCCCGCGCGCGTGGAGGCCCTGCAAGGGTACGGCGCCGTCCACCAGAAGATGGTGGAGCGGTACGCACCGCCCAGCCTGCTGGTGAACCAGGAGGGCAGCGTGGTCCACCTCTCGGAGCACGCGGGCCGCTACCTCCAGCACGGCGGCGGGGTGCCCACCAACAGCATCTTCAAGCTGGTGCGCGAGGAGCTTCGCGTGGAGCTGCGCGCCGCGCTGCACGCCGTGAAGGAGAGCGGCCGGCCGTGCCGCTCGCACGCGGTGCCGGTGCGCATGGACGGCGAGCCCCGGCACGTGGTGCTGCGGGTGAGCCCCTCGGGCGAGCGGGAGCTGGAGGGCTTCGTGCTCGTGATCTTCGACGAGATGGCCGACCCGGAGCCGGCGGCGGTTCCCCGCGAGGGCTGGAGCGACGGCGCGCTGCGGGAGATGGAGGCCGAGATGGAGCTGATGCGCAGCCGCCTGGTCACGGTCATCGAGGAGTTCGAGACCAGCCAGGAGGAGATGCGCTCCTCGAACGAGGAGATGCAGTCGTCCAACGAGGAGCTGCGCTCCACCATGGAGGAGCTGGAGACCTCGCGCGAGGAGCTCCAGTCGGTCAACGAGGAGCTGCAGACCCTCAACCAGGAGAACAAGCACAAGGTCGAGGAGCTGTCGCAGATCTCCAGCGACCTCCAGAACCTGCTCCAGGCCACCGACGTGGCCACCCTCTTCCTGGACCGCAAGCTCCGCATCCTCCGCTTCACCCCGCAGGTGGGCGAGCTGTTCAACGTCCGCGAGTCCGACCGCGGGCGCCCGCTGGCCGACCTCACCCACCGGCTGGGCTACGGCGGGCTGATCGAGGACGCCAGGCGCGTGCTCCAGACGCTGGTGCCGGTGGAGCACGAGGTGGAGACGGAGGACGGCCGCTGGTTCCTCGTCCGCGTGATGCCGTACCGCACGATGGACGACCGCATCGAGGGCGTGGTGCTCACCTTCGTGGACGTCACCGCGCTGAAGCGCTCGGAAGCCGCGCTGCGGGGCAGCGAGGCCAGCTTCCGCGCCATCGCCGACCTGGTGCCCGACCTGCTGTGGCGCAGCGGGCCCGACGGGGCGACCACGTGGTACAACCAGCGGTGGACGGAGTACACCGGCCAGGCCGCCGAGCACGCACTGGGCTTCGGGTGGGCCGAGGTGATCCACGCCGAGGACCGCGAGGGCTCGGTGCGCCGGCACCGCGAGGCGGTGGAGGCGGGCGAGCCGCTGCGGCAGGAGTACCGCATCCGCGGCGGGGCAGACGGCGCGTACCGCTGGTTCCTGGTGCAGGCGCGGCCCGTGCACGGCGGCGACGGCGCCATCGTGCAGTGGTTCGGCGCCGCCACCGACATCCACGAGGAGAGGATGGCGCTCGAGGCCGCCCGCGCCGCCCAGGCCGAGGCCGAGGCCGCCCGCCGCGCGCTGGAGCAGGCGCACGCCGAGCTGGAGCGGCGCGTGGACGAGCGGACGGCGCAGCTCGCCGACGCCAACGACACCCTGGCCCTCGAGATCCGCGAGCGCGAGCGGGCCGAGGCCGCGCGAAGCCTTCTCCTTCGGCAGATCGGGACCGCCGAGGAAGAGGAGCGGCGCCGCATCTCGCGCGAGCTGCACGACCAGATGGGGCAGCTGGTGACCGCGCTGCTGCTGGGGCTGAAGACCCTGCCGCGCAACGGCGACGGCGGCGCGGCCCGCATCGCCGAGCTGGAGGTGCTGGCCGGGCGCATCGCGCGGGAGATGCAGGACCTGGCGCTCGTGCTCCGCCCGCCGGCGCTGGACAACCTGGGGCTGGAGCTGGCGCTGCGCGGCCACCTGGAGGAATGGTCGGAGCGGCACGGCGTGGAGGCCGACTTCCAGGCGGTGGGCGTGGACGGCCAGCGCTTCTCGCGCGAGCTGGAGACCACGCTGTACCGCATGGTCCAGGAAGGGCTCACCAACGTGCTCAAGCACGCAGGCGCCTCGCGGGTGAGCCTGCTGCTGGAGAGCCGCGGCGGCTCCGTGAACGCCATCCTGGAAGACAACGGCGCCGGGTTCGACGTGGACGCCACGCTCTCGGCGCCGGAGAAGGCCGACCGGCTGGGGCTGCGGGGGATGCGGGAGCGCATCGCGCTGGTGGGGGGCACGCTGGAGATCGAGTCCGCCCCCGGCAGCGGCACCACGGTGTACGCCCGGGTCCCCGCGCCGCCTTCCGGAGATGGCGGGGACGCGCAGTGAGCGAACTGCGCGTGGTCCTCGCCGACGACCACGAGGTGGTGCGGTCGGGCCTGCGTGCGCTAGTGGACGCCAGCCCCGGCATGCTGGTGGTGGGCGAGGCCCGCGACGGGCTGGAGGCCGTGGCCCGCGCACGCGAGCTGCGGCCCGACGTGGTGGTGATGGACGTCTCCATGCCGGGGCTGGACGGCGCCGGCGCGGCCGAGCGGATCACTCGCGAGTGCCCGGAGGTGCGCGTCCTAGCGCTCACCATGCACGAGGACCGCGGCCACCTCACGCGGCTGCTGGAGGCGGGGGCCGCGGGCTACGTCCTGAAGCGCGCCGCGGCCGACGAGCTGGTGCGCGCCATCCACACCGTCGCCTCCGGCGGCACGTACGTGGACCCCGTGCTCGCCGGCACGGTGCTGCGCGGCCGCGCCCAGCCCTTCCGCGCCGACGCCCCCGCGCACCCGCTCAGCGACCGCGAAGAGGAGGTGCTGCGCCGCGTGGCCTGGGGCGAGAGCAACAAGGAGATCGCCGGCCGCCTGGGCATCAGCACCAAGACGGTGGAGACGTACAAGGCCCGCATCACCGAGAAGCTGGACCTGCGCAGCCGCACCGACATGGTCCGCTACGCCCTCCACCGCGGCTGGCTCTCCGAGACCTGACCTCCCCGCCTCCGCGGCGAGGCTCCACCTCTCCCGACGAGACTGCCGGTTCCGGGCTAGGACGCTCCGGAAGTATCGAAGAGGAGCGCCGATCCGCATCTCCCGAACCGCGCCATGCGGCCATTCCTTCGCGTGCGCCGGGAGCAGCGTGCCTGCGTCTCCGGCGGCGATCCACGACCGGTGAACGGCCCCCGGCTCGGGGGATGAATGGGCCGGGGGAGTGCGCCGGGTGATGCGAGCGCGGCCCCACCCCGCCCGGCTGTAGGGGAAATCCCTTACAACGACTCCTCATCTCCCGATACCCGCGTACCATCACCGCGCGTACTCTCCGAAAACACTGGTTTCTCGGTCGGGGGCTCTCGCGCGGGGATACATGGACAGCATGGACGGCACTTCGGGCCCGCATACGCATCTCCGGCGCGCCGCCGTGGGTTCCGCCCCGGCCGAGGGCACTCGCGCGGCTCGCTCGCGCGCGCTGACCGGCCGCGGGTTGTCCCCGGTGCCGGCCGCGGCCGCTCCCCAACGGAGCCGCCGGCGCGAGACCAGCCGCCCGGGCGACGAGCGCGGGGCCTGGGACGACGCTGCGCAGGACGCGGCCGCGCGGGCAAGCTGGGAGCAGGCGCAGGTGAAGCGGGAGATCGAACGCTCCGAGCGCCTGCTGCGGCGCGAGGCGCGGAACCAGGAGGCGTTCCGGGCGCGCGCGGAACGCGAGGAGGCCGCCGAGCGCCGTAGGCTCGCCGAAGAGGTGCGGCGGATGCGCAGCGATGGCTGGACTTGGGAGGAGCTGGCGGACGTGGGCATCGGCCCCGGCTTCCTCGCCGCTTTCGCCCCCCCCCCCCCGGAAGACTAGGCCGTCCCGCCGGGGGACGCCGGTAGTACGAAAGCGAGGCATTGCGCCCCCGCCGCTCAGTCCGCGGCGGGGGCGTTCGCCATCTCGTGCGCCGGCCGCTGGCGCAGGCGCAGCACCGCTCGCAGCGCGGCGGCGTGCTCCTGGGCCGTGTCCATCTGTCCGGCGAGCTGCTCCGCGTAGCGCGCGTGCCCGAACAGCAGCGCGCGCTCCTGCCGCACGCGGGCCAGCTCCGTCTGGTCCTCCAGCGCCCGCAGCGAAGCCCAGAGCGCGGCCTCCACCGACTCCGCCTGCCCCTCGGCCAGCGTGGCGGGGCCGTACGCGTGGCCCGTCTCGCACCGGAACCGCAGCGGGCCGCCCCGCAGGCTGGTGTCCCACAGCACGCCGCCGCAGTCCGGGCACGGGAAGCGCGAGGGCACGCCGTAGCGCGCCTCTCGCCGGTGCGCCTCCTCGTCCATCGCGGCGATGGCGGCCTCGCGCTCCAGCTCCGCGTCCAGGCGCAGGGCGGGGGGCGCGGGCAAGAGCGCCAGCCGCCCCAGCAGCGCCCCCATCTCCCTGGCGGTGGCCACGTGGTCCGCCCCCACCTGCGCCAGCGCGCTCGCGGGCATGGCCGCCAAAGCGCAGTCCGCCGGGTCCTGCACCACGGCCAGCCCGCCGCGGTCGCGCACCTCCCACAGGCCCGCCGTCCCGTCGTCCAGCGCCCCTGAGAGCACCACGCCTATCACGCGCGGCCCGTACGCCAGCGCCGCCGAGCGGAACAGCGGGTCCACCGCCGGACGCGACCGGTTCTCCCTGGGCCCGCGCGTGAGCCGGATCACCCCGTGCCCATCGCGGCGGCCCGAGGCCTCCACGAGCAGGTGCTGGTCCGGCACGGCCACGTGGATGACGCCCGGGCGAAGGGGCATCCCGTCTGCCGCCGCGACGGCGGGCAGGGGGCCGGCGCGGCCCAGCACGGCCGGGAGGCGGCTGGGCATGTACGCCGGGTGGTGGATCACGGCGCAGACCGCCGCCGGCAGGTCTGCCGGCAGCCCGGCGGCCAGCGCCGCAAGCGCCTCTACCCCGCCCGCCGACCCGCCGATCACGATCACGTCATGGTTGGGCATCGTCACTCCGCGCAGGTGGTGTCGGGTGTCGTTCCGGATGGAAGCCGGACCCGGCGGACGGGCAGCCCGCGCCCGCCCCGCTCGCCCCGAAGACGCCTCGCCTCCGCGCCCCGCGCCGCAATCGCGGCGAAGCTCCCGCAACCCCCTCTGCAACTTCGGGCGCGCCGCCGCAGCCGCATCCTCCGCCCCGCATCCTCCGCCCCCCGATCCGAGCCGGGATCCAGCCGTCGAGCGGCCCGAACCTCCGCCGTGCGATCACCCGCACACTCTCCCAGCCCGCCCCAACCAGGCTCCCCTCCCCCAGGCAGTTTTGGGGGAGGGGCTGGGGGAGGGGGCCCCAAACCGCGACGACGCCGCCCGGAAACCATCTCCGGGCGGCGTCGTCGCTCGTCCTCCGTCACCGCTGCGCCGTGAAGCGCCCGGGGGCGTCAGTCGATGAGGTACAGGAAGCGTCCGCAGCTCTGGCAGGTGCGGACCTCCTCGTTGCGGTCCGCGTCCGAGGCCAGCGCCGTGGGCACGGCCACGAAGCAGCCGTAGCACGTGCCGCGGATCACCGGCACCACCACCCGCTGCTGCTTGCCAGACATGCGGCGGTAGCGGTTGCGGATGGGCGCGTCCAGCTTCTCCTCCATCTCGGCGAGCTTGGCGTCTAGCTGCTCCAGCGCCTCGTCGGCGCTGAGGTTGAAGACCGCCTCCTGGACCTCGCGATCGGTCCCGGACTCTTCCAAGTCGCGGCGCTGCGTCTTCAGGTCCTGTAGCTCAAGCAGGATTTCGAGCTGAGGGTGCATTGGAAGTCTCCGTTATGGATCGCCTCAGACGCCCTTTTCCTGCAGGAGCGCGAGGAACTCGCTGGGGGTTTGGAGCTGCTCGAGCCGCGACGCCACGTCGGGCTCCTTGCTGAACTGCGCGATGCGGCCCAGCACGGGCAGGTACTGGTTCGACACCTCCAGCGGAGGCGCGATGATGAGGAAGAAGTTTTGGACGGGCTGGTCGTCGATGGCCTTGAAGTCGACGCCGGCGGGCTTGCGCGCGAACGCCACGCGGAGCCGGTTCACCACCAGCGAGCGGCAGTGGGGGATCGCGATCCCCTTGCCGATGCCCGTGCTGCCCAGGTTCTCGCGGCGCTTCAGCATCTTGTAGAGGATCCCCTCGCTCTTCTCGTCCAGCTTGAGCAGCGCGATGAGCTCCTTGAGGATCTCGTCCTTCGTCTCGCCCTTGAGCGCGAGATCGATCCCGTCTTCCGTGAAGAACTCCCGAAGTTCCATATTCCGATAATCACCGTAAAGGTGTTCCAGGGTCCCGTGGACGACGGCAATGTAACCCGCCCCCGCATGCCTGTCAAAGCGATGCCGCGCTTTCCGTTACTGATCTGGACCCCGAAGCGGACATCTCCGGAGGATGCTCGAATAATTCTGCGGAGAATATCCTATCTGTTTTATGTATATGTGTTTCTGTAGATTCATCTCATCCGAAGCGAGATGCCCGCTCCGATGCGCAATCGCCTCGATTGCCTTCTCCCCCTCGCGGGAGAGGGTTGGCGGCTCTCGGGCCGTCGGGTGAGGCCGTCGCTCAATTTTGAGGATCATCGCCCGCGGGTTATATTTCCGGCATGTCCAGCAACGCTCTCGACCTCCTGCATGGCGGCGCGGTGCCGCTCTACCTGGCGCCCCAGGCCGGCGTCAGCGAGTCGCCGTTCCGCCGCCTGTGCCGATCGTTCGGCGCCGACGTCGTCGTCTCCGAGTTCGTATCCGCCGAAGGCATCCGGCGGCACGACAAGCGCACGCACAGCTACCTGCGCTTCCACGACGACGAGCGCCCCAT
The DNA here is from genome assembly GCA_035696245.1 of Longimicrobiaceae bacterium. Lineage (NCBI taxonomy): Bacteria > Pseudomonadati > Gemmatimonadota > Longimicrobiia > Longimicrobiales > Longimicrobiaceae > Longimicrobiaceae bacterium. The sequence goes on from DASRQW010000107.1 coordinate 9,576, forward strand.
CGGCATCCAGATCTTCGGCGCCGACCCGGAAGGCATGGCGCAGGCCGCAGCGCTGGTCGAAGAGGTGTACGCGCCGGACTTCCTGGACATCAACTTCGGCTGCCCGGTCAAGAAGGTCGTCAACCGCAACGGCGGCTCGGGCTGCCTGCGCGACCTCGATCTCGTGCAGGCCATCATCCGCGCCGTCAAAGCGGCCATCTCCATCCCCACCACCGTCAAGATCCGCAGCGGCTGGAGCGAGGAGATGCGCAACCCGGTGGAGATCGCCCTGCGCTGCCAGGACGCCGGCGCCGAGGCGCTGACGCTGCACGCTCGGACGCGGACGCAGATGTACAGCGGCCACGCGCGGTGGGACGAGATCGCCGCCGTGGTGGAAGCGCTCGACATCCCCGTGATCGGCAACGGCGACGTATGGGCGGGGGAAGATGCGAAGCGGATGCACGACCACACCGGTTGCGCGGGCATCATGATCGCCCGCGGCTCGCACGGCGCGCCTTGGATCTTCCGCGAGGCCCGCGCGGCGCTGGACGGCCGCCGCGTGCCCGACGGGCCCGACGTGGACGAGCGGTTCCGCGTGGTGATCGAGCACGCGCGCCTCGCCATCGCCCACGAGACCGACGAGGAGAAGGCGATGGTCGAGTTCCGCAAGCACCTGGGCTGGTACACGAAGGGGCTGCCCAACGGCCGCTTCCTGCGCCAGGACCTCTTCGCCGTCACCAGGCTGGAGGAGGCCGAGCGCCTGCTGGAAGGCTACCGCGAGCAGTACACGGGAGTGGCCGCTTGACGCCCGAGCGCCTGCGCGGCCTGCTGGCGGAGGTCGCCGGCGGCGGCCTGTCGGTGGAAGAGGCGGAGCGGCGGCTGGCGTGGTCGCCCATGGAGGAGATGGCGTTCGCCACCATCGACCACCACCGCGCGCTGCGCCACGGCTTCCCCGAGGTGATCTTCGGGGCGGGGAAGACGCCCGAGCAGCTGTGCGCCATCGCCGAGCGCATCGCCGTGCGGGGCAACGGGATGCTCGCCACGCGCGTCTCGCTGGAGGCGGCGGAGATGCTGGCGTCGCGCATGCCCGCGGTGGAGCTGAGCGAGCTGGGCCGCACCGCCTACCTGGCGCCGGACCAGCCGGTGGAGAAGAAGACGCGCGGCCCCATCCTCGTCGTCACGGCGGGGACCAGCGACCTGCCGGTGGCGGAGGAGGCCGCCGTCACCGCGCGCGCCTTCGGCAACCCGGTGGAGAGATTGACCGACGTGGGCGTCGCGGGCCTGCACCGCATCGTCGCCGCGAACGAGACGCTGCAGCGCGCCGCCGTCATCATCGTGGTCGCGGGCATGGAGGGCGCGCTGCCGTCCGTCGTGGGCGGCCTGGTCGGCGCGCCGGTGATCGCCGTGCCCACCAGCGTGGGCTACGGCGCGTCGTTCGGCGGCATCGCGGCGCTGCTGGGCATGCTGAACAGCTGCGCCCAGGGCGTGACGGTGGTGAACATCGACAACGGCTTCGGCGCGGCCAGCGCGGCGTCGCGCATCAACCTCCTTCCGTCTTCCTGACGATCTCCCGCGCCCCCGGCCGTCCCGACGCCCGCATCCTCGCCGCCGCCTCCGGCATCGCCTACCTGGCCGTGCTCGCGGTGCCGGCGCTCTCGCGTCCGGCCATCCTCATCGGCGCGGCGCTCGTCCTAGCCGGGCTCGCAGCCTGGCTCCTCTCCCGTGACCGGTCCGACGCGGCCGCGCTCGCGTCGGCCTGGCCGCCGCTCCACCTCGCCATCCTCCTCACCGGCTCGCTCGCCTCTCCGCTGACGCCGTTTGCGGCCGTCTGGACGGCGCTGCTGGGCCGCCGCGCATCCCGCTTCGCCATCCCCGCCGCCGTCGCCGCCTTCGTGCTGTCGATCGGCGCGCACTGGATGCGGACCGGCCGGCCGGGGACGGGAGATGCGGCGCGGTTCGCGCTCCTGCTTGCCGTCGGCGTTGCGCTGACCTTCGCGCGCGCCAAGCCGGTGAAGGCCGCGGAGGAGATGGACGAGGAGCCGGACGATCGCCCGCCGCCGGCCGTCCCCGACGACGGAGAGACGGACGAAGGGGCGCTGCTGCGCTCGCTGGAGCTTCTGCGCCACGCGACCGACGCGCACGAGGCGGCGCTGTGGCGCATGGACCCATCGGGCCGCACGGCGAGCCTGGTGGGGTGGCGCTGCGTTCCCGGCCACGAGTCGCCCCCGCCCGTCGTGGACCTGGAAGGCCACCCGTTCGGCTGGGCCATGCAGGAGGAAATGCCCGTGCACCTCCAGCGCGGCAAGCGGGCCCTCCCCAGCCACTGGGCGGCGGAGATGCTGCTGATCCCGGCAGACGTGCCGCAGGGCGTGCTGGCGCTGGCGTACCCCGGGGTCGTCCCCCCCGGCGTGGAGCCGGTGGCGCTGGACGCCTCGAAGAGCCTGGGCACCCTCCTCTCGCTCCTCTCCACCCGCGCGGAGGCGGGGCGCGACGCGGTGCGCACGCAGGCGCTGCTGGCCGCCGTGCAGGCGCTGCCGGGCGAGCTGGAGCTGGACCGCTTCGCCGAGCAGCTGGCGGACTCCGTGTGCCGCGTGGCGGGCGCGGCGGGCGCGGCGGTCGCGCTCGCGGGCCTGGACGGAACCGACGCGCGCGTGGTGCACGTCACCGTGCTGGAGGGCCGCCAGCCGCGCATCCCCCCCGTGCTGGGCGACGGCGACTCGCGCGTGGCGCTGGCCATGAAGCACGGTGTAGACCTCGCGTACGCGGACCTGCGGCGCGAGCGGGACCGCACCCCCCTGTTCGCGCCGCGCGAGGAGTGGGAGACGCAGCCGCGCTCCGCCGTGATTCTCCCGCTGATGGACGAGGGGCGAACGCTGGGCGCGGTGGTCGCCTGGCACCCGGAGCCCGGGCGCTTCGGCGAGCGGGAGACGGAGCTGCTGCGCC
>DASRQW010000108.1 GCA_035696245.1 Longimicrobiaceae bacterium
GCGGCGCACGGGCGTGTGGACGCCGCCGCGGCAGCTGAACGTGATCACGGTCATGGGAGGCGCCGAGCTGGACTTCCGCGACGCGCGTTTCGGGCCGGGCGTGACCGAGGTCAACGTGTTCGCGCTGATGGGCGGCGTGGAGATCATCGTGCCGCCCAACCTGCACCTGGAGGTCAACGGGCTGGCCATCATGGGCGGCTTCGACCAGCGGGCGCACACGCTGGGGCACCCCACGGACGCGTCGGCGCCCGTGCTGCGCATCGGCGGGTTCGCGCTGATGGGCGGCGTGGACGTGAAGGTGCGCCTCCCGGGCGAGGGTGCGTTCGACGCACGCCGCCGCGAGAAGGTCGCCCGCCGCGAGATCCACCGCATCAAGCGAGGGCGTTGAGCGTCTTCGCTTCCGGGGTCGATGTCGCGCGGCTGAGGCGCCGCTCCGGAGCCGGCCGGCGGAAACTGCCCCGCCGTCCGTCTCCTGCGCGGGGTCGGGGAGCCTCCTCCTCCGGCGAGCCGATACAGCCTGGCCCGCCTCCGTCCGGGTCTCCCCGCCCGCGGGGTGAGCCTCGCGCCCTCCAAGCATCCTGACGCGTCACGCCGCGCGAGTCTCCCGCCGCACATCTCTTTCTGGGTATGACGGATACAACGGTACGACGAACCGGCACGGCCGATTACCCCCGCTCGTCCTCCTCCGCCGAACACCGCCCAGAACTCTCCACCGTGGATTCCCCGCCGTACTCGCGGATCTCACCCCATCCGCGCAGCCCTACGCGTCCGTCGTCCCGCCGAGATGCTGTTCCCGCGCTGCCGAAATCCTTGCGTCCGCCAAAACCCTACGCGCGCGGCAGCCAAGCCCCGTTGGGTTGACGAGAGGTGCGCTGCTGGATCGGGACGGTCAGGCATCGGCGCCACGCCCGGTCCGTACCGTCGCAGCGAACGGCGGCCGCGCCCTGCCGGATGGACGAATGCGCACCACGAAAGCCTTGCCCGCGCGGGCGCGGCGCTGCATCAGTTTACCCCCGTCAGATGGCGGCGGCGTTTCGATCGACCCTGGACCTGTCCCGAGGCGCGGCGATGATCACGAGCGACCAGGTCAGCGCACTCATCGCCTACCTGGGCCTGCTGTGCCAACTGGGCGGCGCGCTGCTGCTGGTCACGCTCTTCTTCCTGCTGCGCGTGCACGCCAAGCGGCGTGGCTATTTCCGCATCTGGAGCCGCGCGTGGCTGGCGCTGGCCGCGGCGCTGGCGGCGCTGGTGCTCTTCTACACCCAGGCGGCGAGGGTCGGCGGCCCGCCCACCTGGGAGCTGCGCGCGCTCTTCTTCGTCTACCAGGGCAACAAGCTCCTCTTCTTCACCCTGCTTTTCGGCGGCTGCCTGTCGTACGGCGTGGGACTGTCGTGGCTGGCCATGCGCGCGCGAGTGCTGGCGGGGGTGGGAGCGTACGCGGCGCTGTCGGTGTGGCTCTCGCCCTCGCTGGACTACGTGGTGCTGTGGCAGGCGCCGGTCGCCAGCCTGCTGCTGTGGACCTGCACCGCCACGCTGCTTCGCCTGCCTCCGTCGCGCGCCACGCTGGGCAGCCGCGCCACGGGCGTCTTCTTCGGGCTGCTGGCGATGCTGTGGAGCATGTACACGGTGGCCTTCGCGTACGACGCCGCGGACCACGACCCCGCGAACGTCACCTTCCTGGGCATGATGGCGCAGCACAACTCGTACATCGACCTGCTGCTGATGATGCTGCTGGGGTACGGCATGGTGGTGCTGCTCATGGAAGACGTGAAGAGCGAAACCGACGCGGCCCACGCGCAGCTCGCCGTGGCGCACGACCAGCTCAAACGCGTGGCCCTGTACGACTCGCTCACCGGCACCCTCAACCGCCGCGCCTTCGCCGAAGGCGTGGGCATCGAGGCGGTGCGGGCGCGGTTCGGGGCCGCGGTCATGCTGGACATGGACAATCTGAAGACGGTGAACGACTCGCTGGGCCACGCCGCCGGCGACGACCTCCTCCGCCACGCGGCCGAGACGCTGCGCATCGCCATCCGGCCGACCGACCGGCTGTACCGCTGGGGCGGCGACGAATTCCTGCTGCTGCTCCCCGGCGCCCGCTGCGACACGGTGCTCCAGCGCCTGGAAGGCTTCATCGCCGCCGAGAACGCGCGGCACCCCGGCTGCGCCAGGCGCAGCCTTCACCTCAGCATGGGGGCGGCGGACTACACCGGCGCCGAGGACCTGGCCGCCGCCATCGAGCACGCCGACCGCGACATGTACGCCGACAAGACCCGCCGCCGCATGGCCCGCACCGCCGTCCCGCCCGCCATCGAAGCGTAGCCCCCGGCGGCATTTTCACGCTCTGCCTCACGACGGATGAACGCGTGAGCGCATCGGATCGCTCTCATCTCCGTCAGTCTTCCATCGACCATCCCGCTTTCGTTCGATGTAGGGCTGTACCTCCGCAGGGCCTCGGAGCCGCCGCGCATCGGCATCCAACCTCATCTGTTCGAAGATGGAGGATAGGATGCGGCACCTTCCAGCCGATTGACGGCCTCTCGGCTGCGGCGCATCTTCCGGCCGGGTATCACGTCCACCGATCCGCATCTTCCAGATGAGCCAGAGTTCGAGCGGGGCCGCGGCGGGGCAGGGCTTCGCGCCGCCCGCGTCTGCCGGGACGGTGATGCAGGAGGCGGCGGAGTTCCACCGCGCGTTCCAGGACCTGCTGCGCCTTCAGCAGTCGCGCGACCGCGAGCGCGTGGCGGGCTACGGCGTGACGGTGAGCGGCGCGCACGCGGTGGAGGTGCTCACGCGGCTGGGCCCCGTCTCGCTGAACGCGCTGGCCGCCGAGCTGTTCGTGGACAAGAGCACCGCCAGCCGCATCGTGGCGCTGCTGGAGGACCTGGGCTTCGTGCGTCGCGCGGTGGACGCGCGCGACCGCCGCGTGCTGCGCCTGGAGCTCACGCCCGAAGGCGCCCGCCTCTCCCGCCAGCTCACCGACGACGCCGTGTGGGAGATGCACGCGCTGCTGTACGGCTTCCCGCCGGACGTGCGCGCGGGCATGCTCGCCTTCCTGCGCCAGCTCACGCGCACCTCCGCCACGCACGCGGGCGCGACGGGCGCGAGCTGCCTGGCCGAGCCGTGAGCGCCAAGGCATCGGCAGTCGTGCAGCCCGCCACCGCCGGCGACCTGCCGGACGCATTGGTGCTCCTGCGCGCGGCCGGGCTGCCCGTCGCGGGCGTGGAGGCGCACTTCCCCGCGCGCTTCGTGGTCGCCCGCGCTGCGGATGGGTCGCTGGCGGGCATGGCGGGCGTGGAGATGCACGGCCGCGCCGCCCTTCTCCGCTCCGTCGCAGTCGCGGAGTCCGCGCGCGGGCAGGGCCTGGGCGTCGCCCTCACTCGCGCGGCCATCGACCTCGCCCGCCACGAAGGCGCCGACGCCGTGCATCTGCTGACCACCACGGCCGAGAGCTTCTTCCCGCGCCTCGGCTTCGAGCGCGTGGAGCGCGGCGACCTCCCCGCCGCCCTCGCCGCGTCCGAAGAGCTGCGCGGCGCCTGCCCCGCCTCCGCCGTCCCCATGCGCCTCCGCCTGACCTGCGCTCGCCGCACGCGCTTCATCGAACAACGCCCATCACCCCTGGCATAGGCGACTCGCACGGTCGTCGCTGCCCGACAGCCGACAATCCACGCAAGGCTCTCCGCCAGCCGTGACGAGGCTCCCCTCCCTCGGGCAGGTTTGGACGAAACACTGAGGAAGGGCCTTCCTCCGGCGCGACACACGTCGACATCGCCCGAAGCGGCCATCCGCCCCACGTTACCCGCCGCGAGTTGCGCGACCGGCGCCGCGGGTGCATTGTTGGGGCCGCCCGCGGGCGGCCCCGGCGCCGGC
>DASRQW010000109.1 GCA_035696245.1 Longimicrobiaceae bacterium
CGTCGTGCCCGGCTGCGAATCCGCCGCGCCATCGGGCGACGGACGGGCTCCGGCCGTGGGCGCGTTCGCCAGCGGCTGGGTGCCGTCGCCGCGGGCGTGGCGCGCCCAGTAGCCCGCGCCGGCGCCCGCTCCCAGCAGGAAGAGCGCGGCGGCGGCCGCCACGCGCAGGGCCGGGTGCAGCCACACGCGCCGCGGCATGGCCGTCACCCTGGCCGGCCCGCGCACCAGTCCCTCGGCGGCCAGCCGTTCCTCCAGCGCCCTCCACGCGCCCGGCGAAGGCTCCGGGTCGGCAAGGCCGGCCAGGTCCTCGGTCTGCGCCCGCATCTCCTCCATCTCCCGGCGGCACACCAGGCAGCCGCGCAGGTGGGCGGCCTCGTCGGGCTCGGGCGGCTCGTCCACCAGCCGCGCCAGGTCCTCCAGGCTCAGGTGCTGCATGTCTCCACTCCGTGCATCGGTTCGGGGGCGGGGGCCAGCATCGCTCGCATCTTGCCCCTCGCCTTGAAGAGCTGGCTCTTGCAGGTGCCGGCGCTCACGCCCAGCATCTCGCCGATCTCCTCGTGCGTGTATCCTTCCACGTCGTGCAGCACCAGCACGCGCCGCATGCCCTCGGGCAGCCGGGCCATCGCCTTCTCCAGCCGCAGCCGCAGCACCGCCTGGTCGCCCGCGGGGCGGGTGTGCACCGGGCAGTCGTCGTCGATGCTGGTCTCCCGCCCGGCCCGCCGCTCCCGCGAGCGGCGGCCGTGCAGGGCGCTGTTCACCGCGATGCGGTGCAGCCAGGTGCTGAACGCCGAGTCGCCGCGGAAGGTGGGCAGGGCGCGGATCGCCCGCACCCACGCCTCCTGGGCCCAGTCCTCGGCCAGGGCGTCCTCGCCCGCGAGGCGCCGGACCACGGCGTACACGCGCCGGGAGTGGCGCTGGTACAGTGCGCGCACCGCCCCGCCGTCACCCTGCTGTGCCTGTCTGACGAGATCGGTGTCTTCCATGGTCCGGTTCCGGGTCCACCTGATCAGATGCCGGCCCGCCCCGCACGGTTGCCCGGGGCGGCGGAAAGGAGCCTGCATGGCGGGAAGGGCGGGGCCGGGGGCGCGGTAGATGCGGTCCCCGCGTGGTCCCGCGGCGGCGGCCCAACGTTCGGCGTGCCTGGGGGGTACTGTCCTGCGAGGCCGGCGCGGAGGCTCGTGCGCCGCGCGATGGCGAATGGTGAGACTACGGCAATGTAACGCGGCCGGTTCGGCCCGGAGGTTATAGTACGATGAAGATGATTCACCGCATGCTGCTGGGCCTCGCGCTCGCAGCGGCCCCGCTGCCGCTGGCGGCGCAGGGAGGGGCGGGACCGGACGTGGACGCCGCCGACCCGCGTCCCTTCGCGCTGCTGCACGAGCACGCCGCCGAGCTGAACCTGAGCGCCGCGCAGGTGTCGCGCCTGGAGGCCATCGCCCGGCGGCTGGAGGCGCAGAACGGCCCGTTGCGCGAGCAGCTGCGCCGGCAGATGGCGGACTTCCGCCAGGAGCGCCGCGCCGCCTTCCAGCGCCTGACGCCCGAGCAGCGCCGCGACACCCTGGCCCGCCTGCGCGACGAGCGCCTCCAGGGCCACCGCGCCGACGTGCCCGAGCCGATGCGGCCCACGGTGGGGCAGATGCGGCGCAACCTCCAGGCGGCCATGCAGGAGGCGCAGGGCGTGCTCACCCCGCAGCAGAAGGCGCGGGCCCGCCAGCTGATCCGGGCGCGCGGTCCCGGCGGAGGGCGCCCCGGCGCGGGCGGACCGGGCAGGCGCCGCAGGCCGGGCGCGCCCGGGCGTCCGTGAACGGGCTGGAGGTGCCGCTTCCCGCAGGCGCCGCGCACCGCCCCCCGTCGACCCGCCAGGCGCCGTCGGCGGAGGAAGCGGCGGACGAGGCCGCGCTGGTCGAGCGGGTGCGGCGCGGCGACGCGGCCGCGTTCGACCGGCTGGTGAACGCCTACATGCGCCGCGCCTTCTCGGTCGCGTACCGGCTCATGAGCCAGCGCGAGGACGCCGAGGACCTGGTGCAGGACGCGTTCATGGCCGTGCTCCAGCGCATCGACACGTTCGAGGCGGGGCGCCCGTTCGGGCCGTGGTTCTTCCGAATCCTGGTGAACCGCGGCCTCAACGCCCGCAAGGCGCGCTCGCTGCGCACGGTGGACGAGATCCCCGAGAGCGCGGCGACGCACCTGGCCTCGCCGGAGCGCGAGGCGGAGCGGTCGGAGCTGCGCGGGGCTTTGACGGAAGCGATGGCGGCGCTGCCCGAGCGGCAGCGGACCATCCTGCAGCTGTTCGACGTGGAAGGCTTCGGCGGGCCGGAGATCGCCCAGATCCTGGAGATCTCCGAAGGCACGGTACGGTGGCACCTGCACGAGGCGCGGAAGACGCTGCGCGGCGTGCTGTCGCGATACGAAAGGAAGAGCACCGATGGATGAGATGACCCCCCTGGCCGCCGAAGACCCCCGGCTGGCCGCCGCCCTCCGCGACGTGCACGGCGACGCGCCGGAGCACGAGGTGGATTGGGACCGGATGCGAGGCGCGATCTCCGCGAACGCCGAGCTGCCCCTCGCCCGCCTCCGTGCCGCCGAGCGCGCGCGCACGGGCGACGAAGGTGCGCACGCTCCGGCCGCGGCCGTGCCGGTCCGGAAGATCGCCTCGCTCCGCACGCGCTGGCTCGTTCCCGCGGCCGCGGCGGCGAGCATCGCGCTCGTGGCCGTGAGCGGCGTCCTGAAGCGCGACACGATCGCCGGCTCCGGCGGCCAGGTCGCCACGCAGGTCCGCGAGCCGACCGTCGATCAGATGGTCGAGGCGTCCATGCCGGACCCCGTTGGCCAGCTCATCAGCGGCGAAGCCGAGTCCGACGCCCTCCTCAACGCCGCCGTCGGCACCTGAAGCCGTCCGCGTACGATCACACAAGAAGCGCCCCAACCTCGCGAGAGGGCCGGGGCGCTTCTTTTCCGGTAGATGATCGGCCCACGCATCGGCCAAATCCCCGACCATCCATTCAGACAGGTGGACGTCTGCGCATCCGTCCGCGCCGCCGACGCGACGACGCACCGGTTCTCGGCCATCCACCTATGCTGAAAGACGGTCGCACACATAGGTGCGACCCTACCATGCGGTGGTCCCGATGCGGGTGGTTCGGTGCACGGTTTCACGCACCATCGCCGCCGACCGGTAGGGCGCGGACCTGCGTGTTCGCCCGTGCTTCGGCTACGAGGATGTGCCGGTGGCGCGAACGTCAGCCGACGACGTCGCGGAGGTGGGCGACGTAGCGGGCGGCGATGCCGGGCCAACCGTACGTCGCCTCCACGAACGTTCGGGCGCGGGCGGATGCTTCCGCCAGCGCGGCGCGGTCGTGGTGGCAGCGGAGGATGGCGTCCGCGAGGGCGCGCGGGTCCAGCGGGGGAACGAGGTCGCCGTTCTCGCCCGGTGTGACCGCGTCGAGGATGCCTTCCATCGCGCTGCCGACGGTGGGGAGACCGGAGAGGCCGGCTTCCAGGATGACGATCCCGAAGCCCTCCATGTCGCCCGCCACCGGCACGTTCGGCATCACGAACAGGTCGGCGCCGCGATACAGCTTCCCCAGCATCTCGTCCGTCACGCGGCCGAGGAGGCGGACGCGATCATGCAGCCCCTGCCGCTCGATCGCCGCTCGCACGGCGGGCGTCATCGGCCCTTCGCCCGCGAGGAGGTAGACGACGTCGCGCGGGAGCAGCGGCATCACCTCGTCCGTGAACCACTGGAAGCCCTTCCGCTCCACGTGGCGCCCCACGCTGGCGAGCAGCAGCGCATCTCCCGGAATGGGCGCGTTCCCATCTCCCGACTGCGCCAGCGCCGCCAGCAGCTCGCGCCGGCTCGCGCCCGGAACGCGCGGCTGCGACAGCCGCGACAGGTCGATGCCGACGGGGACGACGCGCGACCTCTCCCGCGGCAGCCCCCGCGCCACGCACTGCTCCGCCGTCGCTCGGCTGATCGGGAAGGCCACGTCCAGCGCACCCAGGGTTCGTGGCACGATGCGCTGCCACACCGGGTTCGGATCCGTGACGTCCAGCCCGTTCGTGATCGCTGCGAGCCGCGCGCCCGCCGCACGGATGCGCCCCGCGAGCGGCATCGCCAGCGTTGCGGTGACCATCGACGAGAAGAACACGGCGTCGATCCGCTCGCGCCGCACCGTCGCGGGCAGCGTCGCCAGCAGGCGGGCGAGGTACGGCCCGACGCGGTACGGCGTCCACTTCCACGACGTCCGCAACACCTCGGGCACGAGCTCCACGTCCGGGTTCGCGGCCAGCGCGGCGTGGAGCTCCACCGCCAGGCGCTGCATTCCCCCCACGTTGTCCAGCGGCCGACCCGCCGGCGGAAACGAGTGGGAGATGTAGAGGATGCGAAGGGCCCTCACCCGGCGGCCCGAGAGCCGCCACCCTCTCCCGCAAGCGGGAGAGGGGACGTACTGCGGTGTGTCGTGGAGGAGACTTCGGCGCGGTGTCCAGAGTTCGTCGCGGCGAGGTCGGAAGGCGAACTCATGCGGTGAGCTCCACTTCCACGGCGTTGTCGTAGAAGACGGCGCCGCCGCCCATGTCGGTCACGGCTTGCGACGTGGTGTCGTTCACCGTGTGCCCGTCTGCGGAGAGGCGGGCCCAGCGGACGCCGTAGGAGACGGCCACGCCGGGGCGCACGTCCTCGGTGACGACGGCCCGGGCGGTGAAGGCGCCGCGGTCGTTGAAGCTACGCACCGCGTCTCCTTCGCGGATACCGCGCACGGCGGCCTCGTTGGGGTGCAGCAGCAGCTTCGCCTCGCCGGCGGCGCGGGCGAGCGGCGGCACGTTGGCGAAGGTGGAGTTCATGAACGGGTGCTCCGGCGGCGACAGCAGCATCAGCGGGAAGCGCGCGGCGCGGGCCGGGTCGGCGGATGCGCTCTCGGCGGGGGGTGTGTACGCGGGCAGGGGATCGAGACCCAGCTCCGCCAGCTCCGGCGCGTGGATCTGTATCTTCCCCGAGCGCGTGTTGAACCGCTCCGGGTCCGCATACGGCGCGAAGTCGCGCGGCACGTTCAGGCGCACGTAGCCTTCATCCATCAACCGTTCCAGCGTGACCCCCGCCATCACCGGGTGCGCCGAGTCCAGCGCCTGGCGGATGAGGTCGAGGTCGGTGTCGCGGAACTCCGGATCCTCCAGCCCCATGCGCTGCGCCAGGCGGCGGAAGATCTCGGAGTTGGGCAGGCTGTCGCCGACCGGGGCGATGGACGGGCGGTTGAGCGTGACGTACAGGTGCCCGTAGGCCGTGTGCACGTCCCAGTGCTCAAGCTGCGTGGTCGCGGGCAGCACCCAGTCCGCATAGTCCGCCGTGTCCGTGCGGAAGTGCTCCAGGACGACGGTGAACAGGTCCTCGCGCCGAAGCCCCTCGCGCACCTTGCCCAGGTCGGGGGCGACGGCGCCGGGGTTGGAGTTGTAGACGACCAGCGCCTTCACCGGCGGTCCGCCCACGCCCGCGTCCGGCCGCGTGAGCGCGGCGCCGAGCTGCACCATGTTGATGGTGCGCGTGGCCGGCGGCACCCAGTCCGGCCTCTCCAGCGCGGGTCCGTTCGCCTTGAACGCGCCGGAGGTGGAGAGCGTCGCCCCGCCGCCCACGTCCTTCCACGCGCCCGTCACGGCAGGGAGGAGAGAGACCACGCGGATGGCCATGCCGCCGCCCGCGTGGCGCTGCATGCCGTAGTTGAGGCGGATGAACGTAGGCCGCGTCAGCGCGTACTCGCGCGCGAGCGATTCGATCGCATCCGCATCGATGCCCGTTTCCGCTGCTGCGCGCGCCGGCGTCCACTCGGCCACGCGGTCGCGCAGCATCTCCCAGCCCACGGTGTGGCGGGCGAGGTAATCGCGGTCCTCCATGCCGTCGCGGAAGATCACGTGCATCATCCCCAGCGCGAGCGCGGCGTCGGTGCCGGGGCGGATGGCGAGGTGCGCGTCGCACTGCGCCGCCGTGCGCGTGCGGATGGGGTCGATGGCTACGAGGCGCGCGCCGTTCTCGCGGGCCCGGCGCAGCGCGGGCCACAGGTGCGGGTTGCTGGTGAGCGTGTTGGTGCCCCACAGCAGCACCAGCTTGGCGCGCTCCGCCTCCTCGGGCGTGGGGCCCATGCGGTCGCCGTACGTGTGCTTCCATGCCTCCGTGCCCGCCGCCGCGCAGATCGTCCGCGCCAGCAGGCTCGCCCCGATGCGGTGGAAGAACCGCCGGTCCATCGACTGGCTCTGCACCAGCCCCATCGTCCCGGCGTACGAATACGGGAGGATGGACTGCGGACCGTGCGGCCCGCTGCGGATGGCGTTCAGCCGCGCGGCGATGTCGCCCAGCGCCTCATCCCACGTCGCCGGCTCGAAGCGGCCCTCGCCCTTGGGACCCACGCGGCGCAGCGGCGTGGTGAGCCGGTCCGCGTGGTAGGTGCGCTCCACGTAGCGGTTCACCTTGGTGCACAGGAAGCCCTGCGTGACCGGGTGCGCGGGGTCGCCCTGCACGCGCACCGCGCGGCCGTCGCGCACGTGCACCAGCATGGCGCACGTGTCCGGGCAGTCGTGCGGGCAGGCGCCTCGCACCACGCCGTCGCGCACCAGCGGCAGGGCTTCGGAGATGGGCATCGTCACGTAGGGAAAAGCGGCGGAACGGCTTGCGCGGTCGCTCTCAATCTACAGTCCCGCCCCGGTCCGTACCAGCACGCCGGGGCGCTGCGGCGTCACTCACGATTTCCCTGTGATCATCGACGAACACGCCTCACGCGGAGACGCGGAGGACGCGGAGAACAGCTCGCCCTCCTGCAGTTCTCGGCGTTTCCGCGCCTCCGCGTGAGCCTATGCGGTTTGGAGATGCGGGCCCGCGATGGCGCGGCCCGGTTCCCGCATCGCCCGCGGCGCTTCAGGTTGGCGCGGCATCCACCCGAACGCAGCGACCGATGTCATCTACCGAAGAGCCAGGCGAGACGGTCGTTTCGCTTTCCACCGGCAGGAACGAGATGGAGACGGTGGAGCTGGAGCACGCGTCCGGCAGCCGCGCGGTCCTGTACCTGAACGGCGCACACCTCACCTCGTGGGTGGCGGCGGACGGGCGCGAGATGCTTTTCGTGAGCGAGCGCGCGCGGTTCGAGGGAGGCGTGACCATCCGCGGCGGCGTGCCGGTGATCTTCCCGCAGTTCGGGGAGGGCGCGCTGCCCAAGCACGGCTTCGCGCGCACCGCGCAGTGGGAGATGACGGAGATGGGCACCGGCGATGATGGCGCCGCGCTCGCCATCGTGGAGCTGTGCGACAGCGACGAGACGCGCGCGATCTGGCCGTACGCCTTCCGCGCCGAGCTGGCTGTGAGCCTCGCCGAGAGCCTGTCGATGACGCTCGCCGTCACCAACACGGGCGAGCAGCCGTTCGCCTTCACCGGCGCGCTGCACACCTACTTCCGCGTGGACGACGTCTGCCACGCCGCGGTCGAGGGGCTG
>DASRQW010000110.1 GCA_035696245.1 Longimicrobiaceae bacterium
GCGTGCGTTCACCACCAGCCCTTCATCTCCCGATTCAGGCAGCAGCGTGCGCGCCGCCGCCTCGAACACGCGCCAGCTGCCGTCGCCGTGCCGGTAGCGGTACTCCACCTCGAAGCTCTCGCCGGGGTGCGCCAGGGCGTAGTCGCGGAGGGAAGCCACCTTCTCCCGGTCGTCCGGGTGCACCATCTCCACCGAGCTGCGGCCCACGCGCTCGGCCGTGTCCCAGCCCAGCAGGCGCGTGGCGGACGGGCTCAGGTAGCGCGTGACGCCGGCGCGGTCGATGATGGCGATCAGGTCGGTCCCGTTCTCGATGAGCGTGCGGAAGTGCTCCTCGCGCCGCTTCAGCTCGCGCTCCCAGCCCTTGCGCTCGGTGATCTCGCGGACCACGGCGACGACCTGGCCGCCCGCCTCCAGCGGCAGCAGGCGCGCCTCGAACTCGCGCGCGCCGTCGTCGGCGGGCAGCGCGTACTCCGCCTGCACCAGGCTGCCGCACTCCACGGTGCGGCGCAGCGCGTCGGCCATCTGCGCGGCGGGGCCGGGGGGCAGCACCTCGGTGATGCGGCGGCCCACGTACTCGGCCGGCGTCGCGTAGCGGGCCGCGTCGTTGCCCGCCTGGCAGTCGCGGATGGTGCCGTCGGGCTCCATGCGGATGTACAGGTCCGGCAGCGCGTGGAACACCGCCTCCAGCTCCGCGCTCTTCTGCACCAGCTCTTCCTCGGCGCGGGCGCGCTCTGCGATCTCCTCCTCCATCGCCATGTTGGTCTCGGCCAGCTCGGCCGTGCGCTCCTCCACGCGGCGCTCCAGCTCGTCGCGCGCCTCGCGCAGGGCACGCTCCGCGTCGCGCTCCACCGTCACGTCCTGGTGCACCAGGATCACCTCGGCGATGGCGCCCGCCTCGTCCTTCACGGGGCAGATCGACGCCTTGATCCAGCGCGGCCCCACCGCCCTTCGCTCCGCCGCCCGCCGCCCGTCCGCCCGTTCCGCCGGCGCGTCCGCATCTTCCGTCTCCCCGTCCACGGCGGGTGAACGGGCCGATGCCGCAGCCTCCTCCCCGCTCGTCTCGGCGATCTCCGACACGACCGCCGCCATCACCGCGCGTTCCGCCGTCGGCCCCGCGTCGGTAGATGCGACCACGTCCACGCATCCCGCCTCCCCAATCGACTCGGCAGATGGGGTGGCTTCCATCGACGCGCCCGCATCTCCCACCCCCGCGGATTCCGCGGATGCGCCCGCATCTTCCGTCCGCGTCCATTCCGTAGATGCGACAGATTCAGAAGATGCAGCCGCTTCGGTAGATGCAGCCCATCCGACGGATGAGGCAGATTCCGCGGATCCAGGGCTCTCGGTCGATGCGATCGGTTCCGTAGAGTCGGGAGATGCAGTGACTTCGGTGGATTCAGCAGCGACCTCGGTCGATTCAGGCGAGAGCGCCGCATCCGCAGATTCGCTCGCCCCGATCGCCTCCGCTGATGCGGTAGTGTCGTCGGATCGGCTCGGCCTTGGCTCCGCGGTGGATGCGGGAGAGCCGGCGGAACCGTTGGATGCGGGCCGGGCCCGGGTGCGGACGGCCAGGCCGGCGTCGAAAAGGGTGGGCGGCAGGTCGCCGCCGCGCCCCTCGAAGCCGCGGCGCACGAGCGGGGCGATCTCGCGCAGCTGCGGGTCGTCCAGCGGGTTGAAGCCGCGCACGTCGTCCACGCCCATCCCGAACATCCGCTCCCACGCGCGGTTCACCTCCAGCGTGCGCCCCTGCGGCGAGAAGATCTGGATGCTGAACGGGAACTGCTCGAACAGCGCCCGGAAGCGCGACTCCGAGCGGCGAAGCGCGTCCTGCGCGGCGGAACGCTCCTCGGTGAGCCGCAGGTTCCGCAGCGCCGTGGCCGCCAGCGAGGCCAGCGCCTCCACTACCTCCACGTCGCGCGGCCCGTACAGCCCCGGCGTGTAGCTCTGCACCGAGACGATGCCCAGCACCTCGTCGCCCGCCACGATGGGCGTGCGGATGGCGGACTCGGCGCGGCGGCCGGTGCCCGCGGGCTCCGCGCCCTTCCCGGCGGGGTCCGCCGAGCTGAGCGTGAGCAGCGACCGCCGCTCGCGCACCACGCGCTCCCCCGGCGTCCCCGCCGCGGCCGAAGACACGTCCGGCGGCGAGTACACCCCCGCGTCGTGCCCGCCGAAGCCGGTGAAGGTGTGCGCCCCCGCGTCGTACCCGAAGATGAAGAACGCGTCGAACGACAGCACGCGCCGGCACGCCTCCTCCAGCACCTGCCGCAGCTCCGCCCGCGACGCCGCACCCACCACCGCCGCGGCGGCCGAGGCCACGGCGCGCATCCGCTCCGCCGTGCTGCGCGCGTCGGCCTCCGCGTGCCGCCGCTCGGTCACGTCGCGGAAGCTCCACACGCGCCCCACCGTCTCGCCGTTCACGCGCTGCGGCTGCGAGTAGCGCTCCAGCACGCGCCCGTCGCGCAGCCGGATCTCGTCGAACGACTCGGCCTCCGGGCATCCGTACAGCTCGCAGATGCGCGCCATGAACGCCTCCGCGTCCACCACCTTCTCGCACGCACCCGCCAGCGCCGCGCCGTCGCCCGCCTTCACCGTGTTGGGCGAGAGGCCCCACATCTCCGCGAACTTGGCGTTCGAGGCCAGCACGGCCCCCGCGTGGTCCACCGCCAGCAGCCCGTCGGCCGTGGACTCCAGCGTGGCGCGCAGCAGCGAGACGGAGCGGTCCAGCGCCGCCGCGCCTTCCACCCGCTCGGTGATGTCGCGCAGGTGCGCGGTGAAGATGGGAGGGCCGTCCAGCGGCACGCGGGTGAGCGTCATCTCCAGCGGCAGCTCGGTGCCGTCCTTACGCATCCCCGTGGTCTCCAGCCGCCGGCCCAGCACCTGCCCGCCCGCCTCGGCCAGGTATCTCCCCGCCGCGTCGCGCAGCCGTTCGGGCACGATCAGGTCGCGCGCGTCGCGGCCCATCGCCTCCGCCGCGGTGTAGCCGAACGTGGCCTCCGCGGCGGGGTTGAAGTCCAGCACGCGCCCGTCCGCCCCCATCACCACCACGCAGTCCAGCGCCGCCCGCATCACCGCCGCAGCGCGCACCCGGGCGCGCAGCAGGTCCTCTTCCGCCCGCCGCCGGTCGTGCGCCTGGAGGGCGATGGTGACCACGTCCGCCAGGTCCGCCGCGAAGCGTCGCTCGTCGTCCGCCCAAGCGCGCGGCGGGCCCACGTGCTCGTGGCACACCACGCCCGCCAGCGTGCCGTCGCGCCACACCGGCACGTCCAGCATCGCCCCGATCCCCAGCGGCTCCAGGTACGTCGCCGCGAGCTCGCGCGTGCGCGGGTCGGTGCGCGCGTCCTCGGCCGCGAGTGCGCGGCTCTCCGCCAGCGCCGCGAAGTACGCCGGATAGGCGCCCGAGGGGATGCGGACGCCGCTCTCGTGGTCGTCCTCCGCCCGCCGGTACAGCGCGGCGCACTCCATCACCTCGCCACCGTCGCGGAAGAGCCAGACGCCCACCCGCTCCACGTCCAGCGTGTGCGAGCCGGAGCGCGTCACCTCGCGCAGCAGGCCGTCCAGGTCCGCCTCGTCCAGCCGCGCCAGCTGCACCAGCGCGGCGTTCTGGCGCGCCGTGCGGGCGGCGTACGCGGCGCGGGCGGCCTCGGCGCGGTCCTGCAGCGCCACCATCTCCTGCAAGCGTCGCAGCTGCCGCCGGAGCTCAAGCTGGCCCATCGCCTGGCGTGCCAGCGTGCGCAGCGCCTCCAGCTGCTCGGAGGAGAGGTTCCGGGGAACACGATCCACCACGCACAGCGTGCCCAGCCCGTGCCCCTCGGGCGTGACAAGCGGCGCGCCGGCGTAGAAGCGGACGTATGGAATGGAGAGGACGAGCGGGTTGGTCGAGAAGCGCTCGTCCTCCAGCGTGTCGGTCACCACGAAGAGCCCCGGCCGCTCGATGGCGTGCGCGCAGAACGAAAGCTCCCGCGGCGTCTCGGCGATGTCGATGCCCACGCGGCTCTTGAACCACTGCCGCTCGCCGTCCACCAGCGTGAGCAGCGCCATGGGCGTCCCGCAGATCTGCGAGGCGAGCCGCGTCAGCGAGTCGAATTCGGGCTCGGGAGGGGTGTCCAGCACGCCGTAGCCGCGAAGCGCGGCCAGGCGTTCCTGCTCGTGCGGAAGAACGGGTGCTTCCATGCCACACCTGAGGTGCGGGGGCGACACACGGCCGGGAACGCCCCTCCCGCGCCGCCGCAGCCAGGTTGCGGGCGGGGGCGCGGGCGGGCGGACTTTTCCGGGCACGTGGCGGCTCGCGGCGCCGGAACGGACGGTTGGAAGCGCAGGAGCAGCGCCGCGGACGAGCAAGGGGCGTGCTGCTTTCGGCAGATGGACGGCAGGCGTTCCGACCCGGCCGATAGACGCACGAAGGTCCGCCGGATGCCCCGACGAAGGTGGCGTCCAGCGGACCTCGATGCGCCGTCGTCAGAACGGCGAGATGGGCGATGGGCGGCTCGGAATCCCCGCGGATCGACGGACCGCTCTAGTCGATCGCCGGCGTTCCCAGCGAGCGCAGCAGGTCGGAGGCGGACGATTGCACCGCGTTCCAGTCCGGCGCACCATCACCCGAGGTGGCCCGGGCGAGGGACCGTGCGCTCTCGCGCGCTGGCGTTTCGAGCGACGGAAGGCCGACCGCCCGCTTCAACGCCGCCTCACTCCGGCGCGAGTGGAAGAACGCCGCGTCCCGCCGCGCAGCGGCGATGCGAGCCGCTTCCGCCCAGGCGCCAAGGCGGTAGTGGTCCGCGTCGGAGAGGTCGGCGATGGACTCGCGGGCGGTGGCGAGCAGCGGCTCGGTCTCGGCGGGGGGGGCGCCGGCGTGGTCGGCGAGCGAGCGGAAGGATGCTGACGCGGGGCCGCCGCCGGGTACGTCGTCCAGCATGCGGGCGGCCTCATCTGCCCAGTCGCGGACGCGGGGATCGCGGGTGCGGACACCCAGGCCGAGGTCGGTGGAGAGAGCGCCGAGACGCGCGGCCCTTGCCTCCGGCGTGAGCGGATCGCCCTCGCCGCGGGTGACGCTCCATGGGCGGTCCATCTCCGGCACGCGGACGGGGGTGGAGCCGGATTGGAGGAGGGCGACGGATTCCGTGGCGTCGGGCAACCCGCCGCGCCCACGCATCAGCACCGGTGCGGCGATTGCGATGCCGGCCAGCGCCGCCGCCAGCGCGCCCCACCGTGCCGGGCGCGCGAAGAAGCCCGCCCGGCGCGGGGCGAGCCGGATCACGCCGTCCGCCGCATCATGGGGATCGGTGAAAGAGGCCGGCGCATCGGACAGGTCCAGCTCGCCGGTGGCTTCCAGGATCTCGGCGTACAGCTCGTAGTCCTCGTCGCTCTCGGCGAGGAGCGCCATCGCGCGCTCGCGCTCGGGCCCGTGCAGGTGCCCGTCCGCGAGCGCGGCGAGAAGCTCGACGCCGCTCACGGCGCCGTCCAGGTGCGCACCGGCGGCGGACGAATCCGCCCCGCTCTCGCGCTCGTTCAACCGAACCTCCTCGTGGCGGCAAGGCTTTCCAGATGTGACGGACCGGCCAGCGGCATTTCCCCTCGCGAAGTCCCGTTTCTCACGACTGCAGCCCTCCCATCATCTCCCGGACCGTCTCGACCGAGACGCCGGCGGCCTCCAGATCCTTGCGCAGCAGCGCCATGACCCGGTCCAGCCGCTTGAAGAGCTGCTTGGGGTCCCGCTGCGTGCCGCGTGCCACGTCGGTCACCTTCATCCCGTCCCAGTACTTCATCCGCAGCGCCACCTGGTCTTCCGGGGGCAGCCGGCCGATCGCGGCGAAGAGTGCCTGCACGGCTCGCGCACGCACGGTCTCGGTTTCCTCGTCCAGCACCGCCGCGTCGGCGCCGGGGCTGGAGGCGGGGGTAGCTTCGAGCACCTCGGCGTCCACCGCCACGGGGCGCAGCGGCGGGCGCGGGGGCAGCTCCGCGATCATCCGCTCGATCTGCTGCGGCGGCAGGTCGGTCTCGCCCGAGGTGCGCACGACCTCCACGGCGGCGCCCCAGCGCATGCCGTCGCGGTGCACCAGCCGCTCCAGCCGCATCGCCAGCTCGCCCTTGCGCCTTGCCGCGGCGGAAGGGCGCCAGCGGCCCTGCCGGGCGACGCGGTATTCCTTGGACAGGTTGGCGATCACCGCCACCAGGTACGTGGGGAGCGCCGACTTGCCCTGGTACTTCCGGAACACCGCGTAGTCGTCGCCGATGAGCTTGGTCTTGACCCACGACGCGAAGTCCTCGGCATCGTCGCCGCGCAGGCCGGCCTTGCCGCTGAAGTAGGTGATGATCCGGTCGATCCGTTCGTCGTGTGCCTCATAAAGGGCGGCGTAGTCCTGGCGCTCCGGCATCGCACCTACCGAAACGGGTGGAAGCGCGGGGTCGCCGCGCGCGCATGAAGGCTGGATTTTAACCCAAGCTAAGTCGTCCGGCGCCGCGCATCAACCGCGGCGCGGGAAAAGCGGGCGGGCCGGTCCCACCAATCCTGGCGCGAGAAGCGCCGCGAACGACCTCCGCAAGCTACCCTTCGACACCCGCAGATGATCCGCCGTACCTGCCTTCGTTCCAAATCCCCGCCTCACAAGCGTCGTCGCGGCGCTCGCGGGCCGGTCCGCCGCCGGGCTCCGGGCGGTGCTCCGCCCCGGTCCTTCAACCGTCCACGATCTCGGGAAATGAAGGGAGCGCGATGATTCAGTAGACGGAAATCGGGCCGCCACCCGCCTGGAGGTAATCGAGCGCGAAGACGCGATCCGTCGGCTCGCCAGGCGCGTGGGAGATGCGCGGCGGTGGCCGCATCTGCCTGCGCCGGACGCGGTTGAGTGGGTTCGCATCTTGCTTGGGTGCGCCGCACGGGTACGGCTGCTCTCCAAACACATGCGGGCTGGCTGCTTATGGGCTTCGAAGGGCTGCTGGGCGGGCACACGCTGGCGGGGCGTTACCGGATCGGGGAGGTGATCGGGCGCGGCGGGTTCGCGGCCGTCTACGAGGCGGTGGACGAGCGGCTGGGCCGGACCGTAGCGGTCAAGGTCATCACGCTCGCCGCCAGCGGCGACGAGGCGGACGAGCTGCGCAAGCGCTTCGACCGCGAGGCTCGGGCCAGCGCCAGCCTGCACCATCCCAACGTGGTCGCCATCTACGACTTCGGCACCGATCCCACGCTGGGGCTGGACTTCCTGGTTATGGAGCGCCTGCGCGGCGAAGACCTTCGCGCCCGCCTGCGCCGGCCGGAGCCCATCCCCCTGGCGGACGCGCTGCGCATCCTGCGCGACGCGGCGGACGGGGTGGACGCGGGGCACCGCACCGGGCTGGTGCACCGCGACCTGAAGCCGGGCAACATCTTCCTGGCCGAGACCAACCGGCCCGGTGGTTTCCGCGTCTGTGTGGTGGACTTCGGCATCGCGCGCATCGCCGAGGGCGACGAGACCACGCGCATCACGCACCACGGCATACCGCTGTCGCCGGCGTACGCGTCGCCGGAGCAGCTTCGGGGCGAGCAGGACCTGACGCCCGCGTCGGACGTGTTCAGCCTGGGCGTGATCGGCTACGAGCTGCTGGCGCGCGGCCGCCCGTTCCCCGGCGACCGCCTTCACCCGGCCGAAGGCACGCCTCCGCGTCCGGTGCCCCTTCGTGAGCGCAACCCCGCCGTCCCGCCCGCCGTCGCGGACGCCATCCACCGCGCCATGGCCGACGACGTCGCCGAGCGCTTCGCCGACGCGGGCGCCTTCGCCGCGGCGCTCTCCGCGAGCGAGCGGCGCGCGGGATCGACGTCGCCACCGGCTCGGGCTGAGGTCGCGGCTCCCGTGATCGCCGCAGCCGGTGCCGCATCTGCCGCGCAGCCGTCGAGGTCGTCTTCGGTCGATGAGATGCGGCCCGTTCCCATGCGCGAACCGGCCGGGGTGCGCGTCGCCGCGTCCGCATCTCCGGTCGCAGGGCTCCGTTCGGGCGGGGGGAGCCGGACGATGATCGGCATCACCGTCGCGGCCGTGGTCGTGCTGCTGCTCGCCTGGCTGGGGATGCGCAGCTTCGGGCGCGGATCGAGCGGATCGCCCGCCGCGACGATGGCGGCGAAGGACGGGACGGGCGATTCGGGGCGGACGGACTCTACCGCATCCGCCTCGGCCCAGGCGGGGACGCCGGCGCGCACGGCCGCCGGGGAGGCATCGCCCGGCGTATCACCCGGCGTCGCGCCCGAAGTGGCGGCGCCGATCACCTCGCCGGACGCACCCGTGGTCACATCGTCGGCATCTCCCGCTGGGATACCGGCCTCCAGCGGAGGAGCGGTATCTCCATCTGCGGGGACGGCGGGAGCGGGCGCGGCGGCAGGTGGATCGGCAGGAGTTCCGGCGACGGCAGGTGCATCCGCCCCCGTGGCGCCTGGCGGACGGACGGCTACGGCGGATGCGGGCGCGGCGGCGAGGCTGGCGCGGGAGGGCGGCGCCCTGTTCGAGCGGGGGGACCTGGCGGGCGCGGCGGCGCGGTTCCGGCAGGCCGTGGCGACGGCTCCGGCGAACGCGGGCTATCGCAACGACCTGGCGTGGACGCTCTTCCAGACGGGCGACGTGGAGGGCGCCGCACGCGAGCTGGACGAGGTGATCCGGCTGGACCCGCGGCGCGCCATCGCCTACGCGAACCTGGGCGAGGTGCGGCGTGCGCGCGGCGACGTGGCGGGCGCGATCGCGGCGTATCAGCGCTTCCTCCAGCTCAACAGCGACCCGCGCCGCGAGGAGATCGCCCGCGCCAAGCTGCGCGGGCTGCAAGGCGGACGGTAGCGGGTCAGCCGGGCAGCTTCACCGCGCGCAGGTACGCCGTGCGGTCGCGGACGGCGCGGATCTGCGACGGCAGCACCTTCACGATGGAGTGGTTGGCCCACGGCCGCGAGTAGTACGACGTGAGCACCGCGTCGTAGCGCCGCAGCCAATCTACCTGGCGCGCCTTCAGCACCTCGCGCTGCGGCGGGCCGAGCGACGCCATCTTCTGCCGGTACACGTGGTTCAGCTCCGCGTCGGCATCGGCGTAGTCGCGGCGCAGGCACTCCAGGATCTCGTCGCGCGTCCGCATCCAGTAGTCCTGGCACGGGTGCGTCACGTTCTCGCGGAACTCCTGCGCGCTCGCCCGCGCCGGACGTGCCACACCGCCTGCGAGCAGCGCGAACGTGAGCGCGGTCGCGCGGAAGGCGAACGGGAAGCTCGGGTGAGCGATGATGCGGATGGTGGTCTCCTCCGGTGGAAGTTCGGCCGTCCAATCGGCTCCGCGCGCTGAGCGCAGGAGGCGTGCCCGCCGAGATTTTCACCCCACCTTCACTGACATGAGGTAATCGATAGACTTCCGCATCCACCGCGACGGCTTCCGCCGTCGTCTGATCCCCTGCCTGCCCAGATTCCCCAGCTCTCAATCAGCCACTCTCGACAACCACCGTACGGCCCGTTGCCTTTCCCATCCCACCGTCGCACTATACGACAGTGGGCCGGAAACGTCGCGCATCGCGACGCGATGGTCGATGGGCCCGCCGCTCGTTCCGCAGATGCGATGCGATCCGTTTTCGGACCTCTCGCGCAGCCCGCCTCCCCCACCCTCCACAAGCCTCCGAGCGAACGAATGGATGTCATGGCGGTGACGGGGGATGCCGCGCGCGCGGAGACCACGGCGGGGATCCTGGCGGACCTCGCGCGGCTGGATGCGCTGCTGGAGCGCGCGGTCGATGCGATGCGCGCCCGCACCGATGCGGAAGCGGCGGCGGACCCATACCGCGGGCTGTACGTCTCGCACGACGAGGCGCGGGAGCTGGCGGCGCGCGCACCCGGCGCGGGAGCGATGGCGCTGTCGGGAGATGCGGGGGCGGCGGACAGCGCCGCCGGGTCTGCCGGCGATGCGTCGGATCGAAGCGCGGCGGCGGACTCGCCGGTCGGGCGGCTGGCGCGGATGGCGGGGCTGACGACGCTGGACGCGGACCTGCTGCGCGTGGCGCTGGCGCCGGAGCTGGACTCCAAGTACGAGCGGCTGTACGCCTATCTGCAGGACGACGTCACGCGGCGGCGGCCCACGGTGGACCTCGCGCTCTCGCTGCTCTGCCCGTCGTTCGCGGACCGGCTGGCGGGGCGCGGCCGGCTCGCCGCATCGGCGCCGCTGGTTCGCCTGCGGCTGGTGCACCTGGTGGACGACC
>DASRQW010000111.1 GCA_035696245.1 Longimicrobiaceae bacterium
CGGGAAGGTGGCGACGCCCACCGACACGCTGAGCGACAGCGGCGGCGTACCTTGCAGCGGGGTCGCCGCGACCTCGGCCAGCAGGCGCTGGGCCAGCAGCGTGGCGTCGTCGTGCAGCGTGTGAGGGAGGAAGAGGACGAACTCGTCGCCGCCGTAGCGGAACAGCACGTCGCTGCCGCGCGCGGCGGCCTGGATGCGGTCCGCGAACTCGGTGAGCGCCGCGTCGCCGCGCGCGTGGCCGAAGGCGTCGTTCACGCTCTTGAAGTGGTCCAGGTCCAGCAGCAGCAGCGAGAACGGCTCGTCGTAGCGCAGCCCGCGCTGCACCTCCTCGTGCAGGCGCTCGTACAGCGCGGACTTGGCGTACACGCTGGTGAGCGCGTCGCGCGCCGTCATAGCCCGCGCTCCGCGGCGGCGGCGCGCGGGGCGGCGGCGCGTACGGGGGTGGCGAGGGAGGCGGGGAGCGTCATGAGGAAGTACGGGCTACGGGACACTGCGGGAGGGGCACTGTACAAGAGTTCAACATCAGGGCCGCTGCGGGTCCAGCACGGCCTCGCATGCAGGTGCATGCCGGAGGGCCACTTCCGCGCTGCGGCGTCCTCCATCCAGCGCGTTCATTCTGTGGCGCCCGCCCCACATCGGGCACGCCCGCGCCGCACCACGCGAAAGCGTCCGCCGTCTCGCATCTCCCGAATCTTCCGCATCTCCCGCCCCGCCTCGCGAATCCGTGCGGCTGGTAGATGTTCGCCCGCCCCGCCAAATCGCCGCCGACCGGTAGGGGAGCACCACGTGTGCTCCCTCGGGGCAGCACCGTCGCATCCGCCGAGCATCCACGCATCCGCACCACGGGCTGACACGCAGGTCAGCCCCTACCGGATTGCAGCGATGATGCGGATCTGGAGACGTCGCACGAGAGAACGCACGCCTCGGTACCGGGATCGCGGCCGATCGACATCTGCATCGCCCGAATGCACACCGGCTGCGATGGATTGGATCGGCGTGGGATGTGGACGGGAGATGAACGGCGGGCTAGCGCTAGACGAGGTTCGATGAGACCGGAGATCGGGGCGGGCGATGAACGGCGGGTGGTAGGTGCGGAGCGGGGGAGATGCGGGCTTGGACGGCGGAGGAACTTCGGCCGACGTGGGGCGGAGGATGTGCGACGGGGGCTAAGGATCGATGACGGCGAGGCGGAGAAGCTCGGGCCAGATGCGGTCCAGGTCGGCGACGCCGAGGGCGCGCTCGTCCAGGCCGTTGCCGCGGAGGGCGTGGCGCGGGATGATGCCGCCCGCGAAGTGCGGGTCGCGCCACCAGCCTTCGGGATCGGCGGCGATCATGCGGCGGTACGTCTCGCGCGCGCCGGCGGGGAGCCACGCGCGCAGGAACGAGACGGCTTCGTCGCGCACCCGCGGCGAGGGAAGCTGCGGCTGGGGGTCGGCAGGTGCCAACGGGTGCGCTCGCGCCAGGGGAACGTGCCGGGAGGACGGCCTGCACGGTACTCGCCGCGCGCCCCGAAATCAACGTTCCCGCCTCACATCACCTTGATCCCCGCCACCAGCGCCAGGATCGCGCCCGGCACCGCCAGCGCCGCCCGCATGGCCGCCGCGCCCCGGCTGCCGGAGTCGTTGGGGACCGAGATCTGATCGCCGGCGCGCAGGCTCATCTGGTCCAGCGTGCGCCCCTGGGCGATGGCCTGCTGGAGCGCCCGCCCCTCCCAGATGCGCTGCGGCCCCCGCTCGATGCGCGCGGCGGCCAGCTTGGCCGTGGGCAGCGGCCCGCCCGCCGCCATGATCGCGTCCGACACCAGCGCATCCGCCGCCAGCACGTAGTAGCCCGGCTGCCGCACCTGCCCGATCACCGCGAGCCGCACCAGCGGGTGCACGTGCACCACCGGCTCGCGCAGGTAGCGGCGAAGGTCCGCCGTGAGCTTCGCCTCCGCCTCCGAGCGGAGGACGCCGGCCAGCGACACATCGCCCAGGCCCGGCAGCACCAGCACGCGGCCCGCGCCCACGGTGAAGGTGGCCGTGAGCGCCTGCTCGCCCTCCACCGTCACGCCCAGCTGGTCGCCCACCTGGAAGTCGCCGTCGCGCAGCCGTGCGCGGATCAGCTCCGCCTCGCCCGCACCCGCGGCACCCGCCGCCTCCAGCGACGACAGCGCCGCCTGGAGCCCGGCGCGCGTGGGCTGCAGCCCCAGCGCCGCGGACGGAGCGGCGGCGGACGGGCCGGGCTGGGCGGCGGCCGGCGCGGCGGCCAGCCCCCACGCCAGGGCGGCGAGCGACGCGCACCGCGCCAGGGGAGCGAAGGGCGAGCGGGACATGGCGGCCTCCTGGGGGGAGATGCGGGGCGCACGGCCTGGCGGGGAACGCGATGGATGGGCGCCGCGGCGTGCCGGCACGTGCGCGGCACACGACCCGGAGAGGAAGTTCGGTGCCGCGCCGGGAGCGGCACGGGGGCGCGCCGCACGGCCCGCGCGCTGTTGCGCCGCAGCGACAGCCGACGCGCCGCCGCGGTTCGCGAGTGCTGCGGCGGCCCGACGACCGGAACGGCCCGTTCCGCGCGGAGCGGCGTTTCGAGCGTTTCCGCGACGGAGCACGCGCCTTGCCCTAACGGCGCGCACCCGCAGCTGGCACCCCTCACCGCAGGAACCCGCGTGAGCCAATCGCTCCAGCAACCCGTGTCCGCGCTCCTGGACGCCGGCGCGCTCCGGGCACCCCAGCGCCCGCCCATCGTCCTGCTGGTGGAAGACCAGGAGTGGACCGCGCGCTCGCTGGAGAGCGTGCTGGGCTCCGGCGGCTTCGCCGTGGTGCGCGTGGGGTCGGCCCGCGCCGCGCTGGAGCAGGTGCGCAACGTCACGCCCGACCTGGTGGTGCTGCGCTCCGAGCTGCCGGATTCCTCGGGGGCGGAGCTCTGCGCGGAACTGTGCTCCGAGCACCGCCTGGGCCCGGGCACGCCGCTCGTGGTCACCACCGCCGGCCCCATGCGCCGCGAAGAGCAGCTCGCCGCCTTCCGCGCGGGCGCCTGGGAAGTCCTGCCCGTTCCTGTGGATGCGGAAGAGCTGCTGCTGCGGATGAACGTCTTCGTGCGCAGCAAGCTCGCCGCCGACCGGGCGCGCGAGGAGAGCCTGGTGGACCCCGGCACCGGCCTGTACAGCGTGCACGGCCTGCTGCGCCGCCTGCGCGAGCTGCGCCTGGAGGCCGCGCGCCAGCACACCTCGCTCGCCTGCGTGCTCGTCGCAGCCGAGCCGCCGCTCCTCGTGGGCGATGACGATCCGTGCGCCGACGCCCTCGCGCGCCGCATGCTGGGGCTCGTGCTGGCCGTGGGCCGCCGCTCCGACGCCATCGGACGGCTGGGGCCGTGCGAGTTCGCGGTGGTGGCGCCGCACACCGACGCCGCGGGGGTGCTCTCCATCGCCCAGCGCTTCGTGAGCGCCGCCGAGGCGGGCGACCCCGCGGACCCGGACCTGCCTCACCTGCGCATCCGCGTGGGCTGCTACGCCGTGGACGACCTGGACGCGGGCTCCATCGACCCCGTCGACATCCTCGTCCGCGCCACCCTCGCCCTCCGCCGCGCCCAGCGCGACTCCGTGGACTACCCCATCTCCTACTTCAAGCCTCCGCCGGCTCCGAGCTGACTCGATCTCCGCTCGCCAGTCCGTCTCTCGTACTCACCCCCCACGACAATCCATCCGTCCGTCAGCAGACCAGGATCGCCGCTTCCGAGTGCGGTTCCGGCGGTGTGTCGCTGCGGAAAGACGCCCCCTCCCCCGGCCCCTCCCCCGCAAGCGGGAGAGGGGAGAACTGCTTGCAAGGGATTGGGTTAAGACGTGTCGGCCGATCCATA
Organism: Longimicrobiaceae bacterium; assembly: GCA_035696245.1. Lineage (NCBI taxonomy): Bacteria > Pseudomonadati > Gemmatimonadota > Longimicrobiia > Longimicrobiales > Longimicrobiaceae > Longimicrobiaceae bacterium. The sequence continues at coordinate 3,838 of DASRQW010000111.1, forward strand.
GGCGACAGATCGTCAGCTCAATGTTCCGGCGGCGTGTTCCGCGGATCGAACGACGCATCGAGGCCTCATGGGGCCCGGAACACCGCCCAGGCAGCACACCGACTGAGGGCGCCTCGCCATCACCCGCACCGTGCCCGAACCAGCGACACCGGCCGCCCCGCCCAATCGCCGCAAATCGTTCCCCGACTGTGGAATAGACTCCCCTCTCCCGCTTGCGGGGGAGGGGCTGGGGGAGGGGGCACCCCATCCGCCCACCACCCCCGCTTCCGAAGCAGAAAGAACGACCTCTCCCCGAATCTGCCGAGGAGAGGTCGTCGCTTTTCGCCGCATCCGAACCCCAGCTTTTTGTCGTCGGTCAAACCTTCACAACGGCGGTCACCGCGGACTCCGGCTCCACGCCGTAGCCGGGGAGGTAGGAGTAGTAGCGGTAGAGGCGCGTGGGCGGGACGGCGTTGAGGACGGCGCCCAGGACGCGCACCGGGAGCCGGTCCAGCAGGTCCAGTTTGGCGGCGGCCAAATCGCCGTCGGTCGTGCCGGTGCGCAGGATCATGAGCAGGTTGCCCGTCATCGTCCCCAGCACGTACGCGTCCACCCCGGCCGAGAGCGGGGGGCTGTCCACGATCACCACGGAGAAGCGCTGCCGCAGCTCGGCAATCAGGTGGGTCATGGCGCCGGAGCCCAGCAGCTCCGGCCCGTTCTGCATGCGCGTGCCCGAGCCGAGCACGGTGAACCGCCCCCCGTCCGCCGGCTGGAGGACGTCGGCGAGCGCCATGCGGCCGGCCAGCACGTCGGTGAGGCCGGGCGCGCGCGGCACGTTCAGCAGGCGGTGCAGCGTGCCGCGGCGGATGTCGCCGTCCACCAGCACGGTACGGTGCCCCTGCGTGGCGAAGGCGCGCGCCAGGTTCAGCGCCATCGTCGTCTTCCCCTCGCCGCTGTCCGGGCTGCTGATGGTGAGCTGCACCGGCTGGCCCGCCGGGTAGAAGGACAGCACCGAAAGGCGTAGCTCGCGGAACGCCTCCGCCAGCTGCACCGAGCTGCGTCCGCCCGGCCCGAGCGGCGCGTACGGCACCGCGCCCAGGACCTGCAGCCCCATCCCGCCCGTGATCTGGTCCGGGAAGCGCACCCGCCGGTCCGCGCGCTCCAGCAGCGCGACCAGCAGCAGCGCCATCACCAGCCCGCCGCCCGCGAAGCCCCCCATCACCAGCGGCCGCCGGTCCTTCACGGGCACCGACGGGACGGCCGCCGGGTCCAGCACCTTCACGTCGGGCAGCGTGCTCACCGCCTCCAGCCGCGCCTCCTCGTACCGCTGGCGCAGCGTGCCGTACAGGTTGTTCGCGATCTCCACCCGCCGCTGGAGCCGCGCCTCCTCGATGGCCCTCGCCGGGATCTGCCGCAGCTCGCCCGAGGCGGACGCGATGCGCGAGTCCACGTCGGCCTGGCTGGCTTCCAGGCTGGCGGCGAGCTGGCGAACGGCGGTGGGGATGGCGCTGCCCTCCAGCGTGGCCAGGTCGGCTGTCAGCCGCTTCACGCCGGGGTGGTCGTCGGTGTAGCGCTGCCGCAGGGCGCGCAGCTCGGCCGCCTTGTCGTTGCGGTCCTTGAGCAGCTGCATCAGCTCCGGGCTGCGCTGCACGGCCGGGTTCACCGCCAGCGCGTCGTATCCCACCCGTCCCTGCGCCGCATCTCCCAGAACGCGCTGCACGGCCTCGCGGTCGTGGGCCAGGTCCTCGCGCGAGACCTTCATCTCGAAGTAGCTGTTGAACACCGGGTCGCGGGTGATGGCGAGCCCGGACGCGACCGGGGCTGCGCGCTCGGACGGAAGCGTCACGGTGCGTACGCGGAAGCTCTCCAGCGCCGTCTCGCTGTCGCGCAGGTTCGCCTCGGCGTAGCTGCGCTGCTCGTCGAGGATGGCGGTGAGCTGGTCCAGCTTGGCGCGCTTGAGCTGCGCCGCCACCTCCACGTAGCGCACCATGAGCCCGTTGAGCGTGCGGGCGATGCGCGACGGGTCGGTGCCGGAGAGGGAGAGGCGCAGGAAGTGGCCGTCCTCGGCCATGCGCGTCTCCAGCTGGTCGCCCAGGCGCATGGCCACGTCGCGCGGGTTGGCGAGCGAGAAGGCGACCGTGCGCCCCGGCTTGAGCCCCGCGGGCGGCACCCACCGGAAGCCGCGCGTGTGCCCCACGGGCGCGCCGGGCGCCGCACGCTCCAGCACCGCACCGTCCGCCGCGGAGAGCACCGCGCCCGCGCGCGCCACGTCCAGCCGGTAGCTGCCGGGCACGGGCGTGCCCTCCGCCCGGAAGCCGGCGAAGAGGGCCGCGTCGCCGGGCAGCGCCGGGTCCAGGTAGAGCCTCTGGTCCAGCACCACCGGGTCCAGGATCGCGTACGACTTCAGCAGCTCCACCCAGGCGAACGACTGCAGAAGCTCGCCGCCGCGGATGGGGCCGCGGTTGGCCGCGTCGCGGTCGCCGCCCTCGATCCACACCGTGCCCTGCACCTGGTACTCCGGCTTCACGAAGCCCGCCGCGCCCACGCCCGCGCCGATCCCTGCCGCGGTCAGCCCCAGCACCAGCCACTTCCGCCGCATCAGCGCCCCCAGCACCCGCAGCGCCCCGCCCGATCCCGGCGCCTGCGGCGGCGGCGAGGGCCAGTCGGCCGCGGGCTGCACCGGCGCGGGCTGCGGAAGGGGGGAGATGCGGGAGACGATGGGGGCTTGGCTGGACATCGGCGCTTGGATCCGGTGCGGGCGGGCGGAGGGACGCGGGCGTGCCTGCGCGGAGTGACGAGCAATGCGGGGACCATCCCGCCCCCGCCACGCGACTCCCCGGAATCCGCGCCGATGCTGGGATCTTCCCCTGCCCCACATCTTCCGGCACACTGTAGATGTGGCGCCCGCGCAACGGCGGCGGCGTCCAGTCGTGCCCGTCTCCCATCCCCGCCGGTGACACCCGCGTCGTCCAACCCGCTCCGCGGATGCGCGGCGGGCGTGCTTCCGCCGGCCACCCGCCATGTCCGATGCCCTGCGCTCGCGCGGAGTTCCGCACGGGCCGGCACCATTCGTTCACGCGCAGCGGATCGCGACCGGCGCATCCCGTTGCGCCCGCACCACATCTCCGGCCCTGGCGGCCCGCCGTCTGCTCCCTGTAGATGTAGCACCAGCGGCGCGGCCGTGGCCCGTGGAACCGCCGCCGGACGGCATGCGAGACGCCAGAAGCGCACGTTTCCGCGGGCGTGGAGAACCTGCCCAGGGGCTCGCGTGCCGCGTAAACACTAGGTGAGATGCGCGCCACGAATGGCGCCTCGGTGGCGGTCCACTTTCGCGGCGCCAGCGTTCCGCGACCGCATCTGCGAAGTAACGCCACACTTGACCTCCCCCGCCCGCCGCGCTATCCCTGTGGGTAGCGACTGCCCCGCACCGGACCCGAGCCGGAGCCGCGGGGTGGCCGGAAGCACCGCTCCCTTACGGCGCAGCGCAACTTCCGGCGGACCGAACCGCGCTCGCGGACGCTGGTCAAGTCGCCGCTCCCCCTCCTCAGAAATCGTGTGATGCTCGCAACGGCCCTCCCCTCCGCGGGGCTCTCCCGCGCAGCGACCCCGCCCACCGCGCTCATGGAGCGCATCTCCTCGCATTCCCGTGGCCTGGACCCCGCAGCCGCCGCGTTCCGTGCCGCCGTCGTGCTGCTCGCCGGCGCCGAGACCGGCTTCAACGTCGAGCGCCTGGCCCGCCGCACCGGCTACCCCGCGCACCAAGTAGCCGCCTTCGTGCGCCGGCTGGTGGACCATGGGGTGCACGAGCCCTGCGGCCGTGCCTGGACGTCTCCCGCCGACGAGCGCTTCTGGAACGACGCGGGCGTGGCCGAGGGCCGCCTCTGCCGCCGCCTGCGTCCGGACGGCTCGCCGGAGTGGGCTCCCGCCGGCACGTGGCAGCGCGCGTACGAGTACGTGGGCCGCGAAGAGGCCGGCCCTGTCGTGTCGTACCTCCCCGACGAGGCCGTGGCCGACGTGTCCGACATCCTCGGCGGCGCCTGGAGCCCCGAGGTGGACGCGAGCTACGACGACGAAGCCGCGGTCGGCGGGGTGGATCCCCTCGATGAGCGGGCGGATGACGCCGCGCCCGCCCTCACCGCGCCGGCCGTCGACCTGTTCCCCGGCACGCTGTGGCTGGGCGCGCCGGCCGTCATGCTCGGCTGAGGTCCGCCCCGCCCGCCCCCGCACCGCCCGGCCCCCCTACATCTCCGGAAGAAGGCCAGCAGACCATGCCCCCAGCAACCCTCGACGCCCCCGCCCAGCGCGGGGCCGACGACCCCGCCGCCGCCGTGGAGCGCCTGGCCGGCGAGCGCGAGCAGCGCGCCAGCGTCAAGATCCTGGTGGTCGAGGACGAGCTGACGCTGCGCGAGAGCTGCGTGTCGGTGCTCGCCAACGAAGGATATGACGTGACGGGCTGCGGCCGCGGCGAGGAAGCGCGCGAGCTGCTGCTGCGCAAGCACTTCGACGTGGCGTTCGTGGACCTGTTCATGTCGCAGGTGGGCGGCATGGACCTGCTGCGGGCGGCGCTGGAGAAGAACCCCGCCATCCTCGTCGTGGTGATGACGGGCAACCCCAGCGTGGAGAGCAGCGTGGAAGCGTTGCGGGCCGGCGCGTGGGACTACCTTCCCAAGCCCTTCAGCGCCACGCACCTCCAGGTCCTGTGCGGGCGCGCGGCGCACACCGTGGCCGTGGGCCGCGAGAGCGCGCACGAGGGCGCCGCGCGCCAGAAGCGCAACGGGCACAGCGAGAAGGTGCCGCTGCTGGGCCGCTCGCCCTCCCTCCTCCGCGCCGTGGAGCTGGCGCGCAAGGTGGCCGCCACCGACGCCTCGGTCTTCCTCACGGGCGAGAGCGGCAGCGGCAAGGAGATGTTCGCGCAGTTCATCCACCACAACAGCCGCCGCAGCAGCCGCGCGCTGGTGGCCATCAACTGCGCCGCGCTCCCCGAGACGCTGCTGGAGTCGGAGATGTTCGGGCACGTGAAGGGCGCCTTCACCGGCGCGGTGCGCGACAAGCCGGGCCTGCTGGAGACGGCCAACGGCGGCACCTTCTTCCTGGACGAGCTGACCGAGATGTCGCTGCCCATCCAGGCCAAGCTGCTGCGCGTGATCCAGGACGGCGTGGTGCGCCGCGTGGGCAGCGAGAGCGTGGACGCGGTGGTGAACGTGCGCTTCGTGGCCGCCACCAACCGCGACGCGCGCGAGGCCATGGAGGGCGGCGCGCTGCGCAAGGACCTGTTCTACCGCCTGAGCGTGGTGCCCATCCGCATCCCTGCCCTGCGCGAGCGGGCCGACGACATCCCCCTGCTGGCCGAGCACTTCCTGGCGACCTACTGGGCCCGCCACCGCGAGCGCGGCGCCCCGGTGCCCCGCTTCGGGCGCGAGGCGCTGCGCGCGCTCCAGCAGCGCGAGTGGCGCGGCAACGTGCGCGAGCTGCAGAACGTGATCGAGCACGCCGTGGTGCTGCTGGAGCCGGGCAGCGAGATCGGCCCCGAGGACCTGCCCGACGGCGACGGCGGCGACGGCGCCCCGGGCGCGGGCTTCACCGAGCACTGGCGCCCCGAGGCGGGCTTCGGCGACGGGGGATACCACATGGAGCGCGAGCGGGTGCTCGCCCAGTTCGAGCTGAACTACCTGGGCTGGCTGGTGGAGCGCGCGGGCGGCAACATGTCGCGCGCGGCCAAGCTGGCCGGGGTGGACCGCACCACGCTGTACCGGTTGATGGAGCGCCACCGCCTGCACCGGGACACGGTGATCACCGCCCGGTCGCCCGATGACGGCATCTGACGGAAAACCGGCCATGTCGGCGCCGAAGCGCGGCAAAGACAAGGCGCAGCCGGTGGAAGAGCCCCGCGCGGCGGCGAGCGGTGCCGTGCGGGCGGCGGCGGCGCAGGTGGCGGCGCACTGGAGCGAGGCCGGCTTCGACCGCGACCGCGCGGCCGAGGTCGTGGCGGAGCTGGGCGTGCTCGCCCAGGCGCTGGAGAGCGGCGCCGCGGCCACGCTGCCACGGCCCGACGGGCCCCAGGCGCGCCTGCGCCGCCGGCTGCTGGGGCCACTGTGGAACGAGGTCGTCCGCGCCTGGACCGAGGCGCCCGCCCCGCCCGAGGGCGCCGAGATGGTCTCGGTGCTGCGCGGGCTGGAGCAGCTCCGGCGCGCCGTGGAGCCGGGGCCCGCCGGCCTCTCGCCCGTGAACGCCACCGCGCCCGAGGGCTTCGAGCTGATGGTGGAGCTGGCGCACGACCTCCGCTCGCCGCTCACCTCCATCCTCTTCCTCTCCGAGACGCTGCGGCGCGCGCAGAGCGGCGAGGTCAACGACCTCCAGAAGCGCCAGCTGGGCCTCATCTACAGCGCCGCGCTGGGCATGGTGTCGCTGGCGAGCGACCTGATCGAGCTGGCGCACGGCGGCGACCGGCTGGTGGACAGCACGCCGTCTCCCTTCTCGGTGTCCGAGACGCTCCAGTCCGTGTGCGACATGGTGCGCCCGCTGGCCGAGGAGAAGAAGATCGCCCTGCGCGTCCTGCCGCCCGAGGGAGACCAGCGCATCGGCCACTCGGCCGCGCTCAACCGGGCGCTGCTCAACCTCGTCTCAAACGCGCTGCGCTACACGGACGACGGGTTCGTGGAGATCACCACCCGCGCGCGCGGCATGTCCGCGCTGGAGTTCTCGGTGCGCGACACGGGGCCGGGCATCGGGCCCGAGGCGCGGGCGTCGCTGTTCGAGCCTTTCCGCCGCACCGACACGTCGGGCGACCGCTACGGCTTCTCCGGCACGGGCCTGGGCCTCACCATCACGCGGCACCTCGTGCACGCCATGGGTTCCGAGCTGCACATGGAGACGCGCCCCGGCTGGGGCACCCTCTTCCGCTTCGAGCTGGAGCTTCCGCTGTACAGCCTGTGAAGCCGAAGCAGTCAGCGGGGATGAACATACGCGAAGGGGGAGCCGACGCCGGCTCCCCCTTCGATTTTTTCTAGCGCTTGCTCGACGCATACAATCCCGACGACGGTGCAGTGCGAGCTACTTCTTCAACGCGTCGAGCTGCGAAAGCAACTCTTCCAACGAGTTCCCGCACTGAACGTGTCCGTCGCGGAAATCCGCTTCAGCCCTTGCGATCCGCGCCTGCATCTCAGGATGGTCGAACCAGTGAGCACCGCCCTGGGTCTTTCCCCGGCTCACGGCGGCTACATGGATTGGAGCGAGGGGCTTCCTGGGCGTCCTTTCATCTGTCATCAGCTCTCCTTCCCGAAAAGCAGCGACGACACTCGGCCGTCGTCCGCCCACTTTACTGACGCCAGACCGCTATCGTCAAGTACGAGCGGATCGCTTGGCGCGACTCGGAGTTTTCTGTTCGTCCTGGCCCGCTGCAGGGAAGGTCCGGAGTGGGAGCACCCTCTCCGGATGTGATCCCGATTCCGCACGGCCACCGACCTCCCGATCTCCCGCGACACCGGTTTCGCATTCTGTGGTAGGCGTCCCACACAAGGCGCAGGGTCGCGACGAACGGCGGGTTTTCGGGAGGCGGGCACGGGAACGCATCGCGTTGTAGATAAACAGTTTGGGGGATGTGTCGTAGTGGACGGGCAAAGGCTCGGGCGTTGCTCTTGAGGATGGCGCGCACGGCACCGGGCCGGCGCTCCCCCCGCCCCCGCCGGAGAGGCCGCATGAACCCCGTCCTCGAACATCCCTCCCCCACGCAGCCGGCAAAGATCGCGATCCCCTCGCTGTTCCACGGCCCCGAGCGCGAGCCGCGGCACGTAACCGCCAGCCCCGTGGCCAGCACGCGCTGCCGGCTGCTGAACATCGCCATCGCACTGATAGGCCTGGCGGCGGCCGCGCCGCTGATGCTGGTCATCGCCGTCCTGGTCAAGCTCACCAGCCGCGGGCCCGTCATCTACACGCAGACGCGGGTGGGGCTGGACCGGCGCGGGCCGCGCGGGGGCGGCGGCGACTCGCGGCGGCGCGTGGACTACGGCGGCCGGCTGTTCCGCATCTACAAGTTCCGGACGA
>DASRQW010000112.1 GCA_035696245.1 Longimicrobiaceae bacterium
TGTGCGTGCTCATGATTCTGACTCCTTCTCCTTGAGTTGTTTGACGTATTCGTCGAACCGGTCCAGCCGTGCCTCCCACAGCTTGCGCCGCTCGGTCAGCCAGTCTTCCACGACCTTGAAGCGTTCGGGCGCGAGCTCGTACGTTCGCACCCGCCCGCGCTTCTTGGACGTGACCAGCCGGCTTCGTTCGAGCACCGAGAGGTGCTGCACGAACGACGGGAGCTGCATGTCGAACGGCGCCGCCAGTTCGCCGACGGTGGCGGGACCGCCTGAGAGCCGCTCCACGACTTTTCGCCGAGTGGGGTTGGACAAGGCGTGCAAGACCTCGTCGACGTCTGCGAATTGAACCATCTCCCACACCTCCAGATCGCCGGGTGATCCGATCGGACAGGGGGATTGTACAACAACACAACACTTTTGTAAATGCCTAAGTATTGGTGATCTTCAAACGGGCACCCGCTCACGCGGAGCCAAGACCGATCAAGACGTTGAGGGTTCACGACTTGGGTGTGCGGACCCGACGAGGCCGCCGGCTCGCCGCCACCACCACGCCCCTGTTCACGCAGGCCTACGGGCCCACGCTCCCGGACCCGGACTCGGCGCCTTCCTCGCCCGCGAGCTCGCGCGCGTAGGTGGTGATCGTGCCCGCAGCGCGAGGCAGGGGGTGCTTTTCCGAAGGCGAGAAGATCGTTGTGTACCAAGGTGGTGAAACTCGCGGCCCTTACCTGCGCATGAACACCGAGGGGCCCGCCATCGCTCGCAGCTTGGGAGCGGCCTGATTCACCGAGCCAGACAATCGGCTGCCGGGGGATGCGGGTCGTCCATGCTCTCGCCGACGAGGGCTTGCGCGCCGGCTTCGCACCCCCGACCCTTGATCCATCGGCGGCGCACCACCCGATCACGCTACCAGCCACCTGCCAACACATCTCATGTCCAGACTGTGCGTCCACAGCTTCTCGATGTCGCTCGACGGGTTCAGCGCCGGCCCCGACCAGAGCCTCCAGAACCCCCTCGGCGTCCACGGCCCGGAGCTGATGGAGTGGGTCTTCCACTCGCGCACGTGGCGCGAGATGCACGGCGAGTCCGGGGGCGAAACCGGGGTCGACGACAAGGTCGCCCAGCGCGGGTTTGGGAGCTTCGGCGCCTGGATCCTGGGCCGAAACATGTTCGGCCCCGTGCGCGGGCCGTGGCCCGACGAGAGCTGGCGGGGCTGGTGGGGCGACGACCCGCCGTACCACGTCCCCACCTTCGTGCTGACGCACCACCCCCGTGCACCGCTCGAGATGGCCGGCGGCACCGTGTTCCACTTCGTCACCGGCGGCATCCACGCCGCGCTGGAGCAGGCGACCGAGGCGGCGGCCGGGCGCGACGTCCGGCTCGGCGGCGGGGTGGCCACCGTCCGGCAGTACCTGCAGGCGGGGCTGGTCGACGAGCTGCACCTCGCAATCCGGCCGGTGCTCCTGGGGGCCGGGGAACACCTGCTGGGGGGCATCGACCTCCGCGCGCTTGGCTACGAGTGCGCGGAGACGGTCGTCGGCGAGCGCGCGACCCACTTCTTCATCCGCCGGCGTGCGTGACCGCGCCGCGGCGTCCGGCCCGGCCCCGGCGCCCGGCTCCGCCAAACTATCGGCTGCAGGGAATATGGGGCTGTCCAAGTTGTCGCCGACGAAAGGCTTGCGCGACGGCCCCGCACCTCTGACCCTTGTGTCGTTAGGCCGCGTTGCCGTCGCTTCTGCACGTCGCCGGTCCTTCTCACTTATCCGACGCCGAGTATGCCATCAACAATTCCAACGCGATTTCGAATCGTCATTGCGGGGCTTGTTCTCGCCTCGCTCTGGGGTATCAAGCTCCTGCCTGGTTGGACCGATCCATTTATACTCTTGCTCAAGGGTGCCGCTCTTGCTGGATCCTTGATTTGGCTGCGAATGGCCTGGACCGGCGAGATTCCCCCCAAATACTTGCGCGAGATCAAATTTCGAGGCAGCACGCAAGCTGCTCCGCAACCCCACGACCTGCAAGGTTGAGCCGCTGTTTCGCGAGACCCATCCGGCCTGATGCCCGATCACGCGTCTGACGCGTCGCGGCTTGGCCGCCTGGGCGACGTAGTCCCGCGCGCCATGCCCCACTGTGCGTTCTTCGCCGACGTCGCCGTTTTGGCCTCCACGGTCGGCGCCTTTGCGCACGGATGGCGGGACGCTACTTATGAGTCGCACGGCGGCGATCACGCACCGAGATCCGATCTCCCTCCGGCGCGCTCGTCTCAAGGTAGCCGGCGTCGCCTCTGGGTTCGGCCTGCTCCGGATCGTCCGGCGCCACGCAACCGCTTGGCAATGCTGTGCTTTGCGCGGCCCAACGAGGCGTTGAAGGAGAAAAGCCAGCTACGTCGCCGATTGTCCGGCCGACATCGCTTGGACAGCTCCGCTCCGACCTGCGACCTTGCACGCGCTGACTTCCCCTCAACTTGGGGGCGTTAGGCGGCTACATGCTTCCTGCCAGGTAGATGCTGATGCGGGCTCCCGCGTCTCTATGCGTAGTGACCGCATTCCTCGCAGCGTGTAGCCGCGGGGCACCGGCCGCTCGGCGTGCGGATCCCGCCGAGGCCGTCGGCTCCTCGGCGCCGGCCCACCTCGCGGCCGCGGTCGGCGACCCGACAGGGCGCTGGATTGTCATCAGCGAGACGGCGCCCGGCGTGAGCGCCATGGAGGATGAGGAGCGGCATGCGTGGCGCGGCCGTGCGGTGCTATACGAACGTGACGTCGCCGCAGTCGGCCGCGACACGTGCCGCGGGCCGCACTATACGTCCCGCGCCGTGGACGCCGATAGTCTCCTCGATATCGACTTCCGCATCGCTCCGGCCGACCTCGGGCTCGCCCCGCACGGACGTCTCGTGTTGACCGACGTTACGTGCGGCGGGGCCACGTGGACGGCGCCGGGTTCCGTCCTGCTCAGGGTAAGCCCGACGCGCGCGTACATCACCTGGGGCGGCGTGTTTTTTCTCCTCGCCCGTCAGACGTGACGCCGTCGTGGCGTGCAAGGCGCCTCACGAAGCGTTGCAGGCGCCTGGTAGGAAGCATTCCGATCGACGCGACCCCTGCTATATCGGAGGCCTCATGGAAACGTCCGTGGGTCACACCGTCTCAGTCCAGACCGCGGCGACCCGGGGCATCGCCGCCGTGCGCACTCGGCTTCCCGCGCGGCGCGTCGCTGCGGTGTTCGCCGGGTACCTGGATCAGGTCTACGCCGCGGCGCGCTACGGCGCGGTGCATCTCGACGGCCAGAACGTCTTTGTCTACCGCGGCAGCGGCCCAGACGACGAGGTGGAGGTCGACTTCGGCGTGGGCGTCACGGCGCCGTTCCCCCCGGCCGGTCCGGTGCAGTATGCCGAGCTACCCACCGGCGAGGTCGCCACGACGACCCACTGGGGCGACTACGGGCGGCTCGGCGAGGCGCACGCGGCGGTGATCGCCTGGTGCCAGGCGAACGGGCGCGAGCCGGCGGGGCCGCGCTGGGAAGTCTACGGCCACTGGAATCCAAGCGAGGGGCCGCCGCGGACGGACGTCTATTACCTCCTCGCACGGTAGGCCGGGCGCGGGTAAGCTTCCGTGAACCGCCATCGGGTGAATCCAAGCCTTCGCGCTGTTGGCTCGCGAACGTGGAATCCAGCTGATTTCGCTGGCAGACCGACTCGAGCAGCTGGCAACTCCCGCCGAAGATGATACACCTGACAACTGGAACTCCGCCCATGATCGCCGCCGAACAATCGGCTGCAGGGGATGCGGGGCGTCCATGATTCGTGAGCGAGAGGCTTGCGCGCCGGCCTCGCACCCCCGACCCTGGTGCCGTTAGTCCGCAGAAGGCACACTCTCCCTGACCACCGCCCACCCTCGGAATTCTATGAAGCGAGTCACTGGCATCGGCGGCATCTTCTTCAAAGCCAAGGACGCTCCGGCGCTACACGCGTGGTACAAGCGGCACCTCGGAATCGACGTCCAAGCATGGGGCGGCGCGGCTTTCGATTGGACCGACGGTGAAGGTAAGCCGGTTGGCGGGACCACCGCCTGGCTCATCGCTTCGGAGGAAAGCGACCAGTTCGCGCCCAGCACTGCGCCTTTCATGGTCAACTACCGGGTGGCGGATCTCCGCGCCCTGCTCGCAGCTTTACGCGAAGAAGGCTGCAACGTCCTCGAGAAGGTCGACGATTCCGAGTACGGAAAGTTCGGCTGGGTCATGGATCCCGAAGGAAACAAGGTGGAGCTTTGGGAACCGCCCGCAGGCCAATGACCAGACCGGCCGGCTTCGACACCGATCTTCGGCCGTAGCGTCGTCGGGCTGGCCCGCCCGGCGACGCCCTCGGCGGGCGGCTTATCTCGAACGCCGGGCCTCGCACGCACGTGCGGCGCGCGATGACGGGCAGGGGGCATGTGGGAGATCGACGGCGGCGAAAGGTAGGGGAGCGGGACGGTCCTCGAGTGGTGCGGTACGAAGCACCGCCCCGAGCCGAGCGCGGGCTGTATGGGAGCGGCGGGAGGACTTCCGGCCGCCTGCCAGTCCCGACGCGCGAGGGGCGGCGTATCCCGCGCGGAGGGGTGTCCGCCCCTTCCGCGGGGCACCCCGGCGCGCGATATTCACAGCCGGTCCACGCCCGTCTCCAGACGCGTGCGGGGACCGGAAGCCGCGCTTCAAGTGTATCTGCCGCAGGCACTTGCCCGCCCAGCCGCCCATCTCCCGCTAGACCGCGAGCCGAATGTCGTTCGTACATCTGCACTGCCATTCCGAGTACTCGCTGCTGGACGGTGCCAACCGCATCGGCGACCTGATCAAGCGCGCGCAGGAGTTCGAGCAGCCGGCGCTGGCGCTCACCGACCACGGCTGCATGTTCGGCGCGTGGCTCTTCCAGGAGCAGGCGAAGAAGGCGGGCATCAAGCCCATCGTGGGCATGGAGGCGTACGTGGCGCCGGGCAGCCGCCACGACCGCGGCAAGGTGAAGGGCGAGAAGGGCTACTACCACCTGGTGCTCCTCGCGCGCGACCTGACGGGCTACAAGAACCTGGCGAAGCTCACCTCCATCGGGTACACCGAGGGGTTCTACAGCAAGCCCCGCATCGACCGCGAGGTGCTGGCGAAGTACAGCGAAGGGCTCATCGTCTCCAGCGCCTGCCTGGCGGGCGAGGTGGCGCAGCACCTGATGGAGGACCGCTGGGACCAGGCGCGCGAAGCTGTGGCCTGGCACCAGGAGACCTTCCGCGACAGCTACTACCTGGAGGTCCAGGGCCACGACTCCGACGGCCAGAGCGAGCTGAACCGCCGCATCTTCAAGCTGGCGGAGGAGGCCGGCGCGCCCGTGGTCGCCACCAACGACGCGCACTTTCTGCGCGCCGGCGACCACTCCGCGCACGACGTGCTGCTGTGCATCGGCCTGGGGAAGGACTTCAGCGACCCCAACCGGATGAAGTACGACGGGCAGCTCTACTTCAAGAACACCGACGAGATGCGCGACCGCTTCCCCGGCCGCCCCGACGTGCTGGAGAACACGCTGCGCATCGCCGACGAGTGCAACTGGAGCTATCCCAAGGGCTACTTCGTCCCCGCCTTCCCCGTCGCCGAGCAGGGCTTCAGGACGGAGGCGGAGATGCTGACCGACTGGGTTTGGCGCGGCGCCATCGAGCGGTACGGGCCCGAGGGCACGCCGGCCGACGCGGATCCGAAGGCGGTGCTGCCGCAGCACATCGTGGAGCGCGCCGAGTACGAGCTGAGCGTCATCGCCAACCCCAAGCTGGACTACTCCGGCTACTTCCTGATCACGGCCGACTTCATCAAGTGGGCGCGCGACCACGGCATCCCCGTGGGCCCGGGCCGCGGCTCGGCCGCCGGCAGCATCGTGGCGTACTGCACGGGCATCACCGACATCTGCCCCATCGACTTCGACCTGCTGTTCGAGCGCTTCCTGAACCCCGAGCGCGTGTCGATGCCCGACATCGACGTGGACTTCTGCTTCGAGCGGCGCGGCGAGGTGATCGAGTACGTGCGCGAGAAGTACGGCCGCGACGCGGTGGGCCAGATCATCACCTTTGGGACGATGAAGAGCCGCGCCGTGATCAAGGACGTGGGCCGCACGCTCGGCTTCCTGCCGGCCGAGACGGACCGCCTGGCGAAGCTGATCCCCAACGCCCCGGCGTACTCGCTCACCGTGGAAGAGGCGCGCAAGCAGATCCCGGACGTGAAGGAGCTGTACGAGAAGGACGACCGCTACCGGCAGCTCATGGACTACTCCAGCACGCTGGAGGGCCTGGCCCGCCACAGCAGCGTGCACGCGGCCGGCGTGGTGATCGCGCCCGGGCCGCTGGACGAGTACGTGCCCATCTGCACCCAGAGCACCAAGGGCAGCGGCAGCGGCGGCGGCGAGAGCATCATCGTGACCCAGTACGACATGACCTGCCTGGAGAAGGCGGGCATGCTGAAGATGGACTTCCTGGGGCTCAAGACGCTGACCGTGATCTTCGACGCGGTCAACGCCATCCGCGCCCGCCACGGCGCGCTCCGCCACCCCGCGACCGGCGTGGTGTTCAAGCGGGCCGAGGACATCCCGCTGGATGACCCCGAGGTCTACAAGATGCTGGCGCGCGGCGGCACCGCGGGCGTCTTCCAGTTCGAAAGCTCGCTGGCGACCGAGAAGCTGCGGCAGATGAAGGCCGACCGCTTCGACGACCTGATCGCCGCCAACGCCCTGCTGCGGCCCGGCCCGCTGGACATGGGCATGGACATGGTGTACATCCGCCGCAAGCTGGGGCAGGAGCCGGTGCGTTACGCGCATCCCGACCTGGCGGAGACGCTGGAGCCCACCTACGGCGTGATCGTGTACCAGGAGCAGGTCATGCGCATCGCCCAGATCCTGGGCGGCTTCTCGCTGGCGCAGGCCGACGTGCTGCGCAAGGCGGTGGGCAAGAAGGACGCGGAGCTGATCAAGAAGGAGCTGGGCGGCTTCATCTCCGGCGCCGTCGCCAAGGGGCACGACAAGCAGCTGGTGACCGAGCTGGCCGAGCAGATCGAGGCGTTCGGGCGCTACGGCTTCAACAAGTCGCACTCGGCCGCGTACGGGCTGCTGGCGTACCAGACGGCGTGGCTCAAGTGCCACTACCCGGCGGAGTTCATGGCCGCGCTCATGAGCAGCGTGGTCGACAAGATCGACGACGTGGTGAGCTACATCGCCCAGTGCCGCGAGATGGGCAAGTACCTGCCGCGCGTGGGCCGCGAGGGCGTGGAGGTGCTGCCGCCGCACGTGAATGAGTCCAACTGGAAGTTCACCGTGGTGGGCGAGGGCGTGGGCAGCATCCGCTTCGGCCTGGGCGCCATCCGCGGCGTGGGCGAGGGCGCCGTGCGCTCCATTCTGGCCGCTCGCGAGGCCGAGGGCCCGTTCGAGTCGATGTTCGACCTGCTGTGCCGCATCGACCTGCGGCTGTGCAACAAGCGCGTGCTGGAGGCGCTGATCTGCGCAGGCGCGCTCGACGGCTTCGCGGCCAACGGCGGGCGCAACCAGCTGCTCGCCGGGCTGGACACGACGTTCGCGGTCGCGCAGACGGTGCAGAAGGAAGCCGAGAGCAGCCAGGAGAACTTCTTCGACGCCATCCTGGGGGGCGGCGAGGGCGGTACGTCCACGCTGGTGCAGGCGCCCGCGCTGCCGCAGGTGGCCAAGTGGAGCGAGACGGAGCGGCTGGCGCGCGAGAAGGAGATCCTGGGCTTCTTCATCTCCGGCCACCCCCTCAACAACTTCCGCGACGAGGTGGGGCTGTTCGAGCCCAAGGTGACGACCGCGACGCTCAAGGCCTGCCGCGACAGCAAGGTGGAGCTGGCGTGCGTGGTTACCGAGGCGGCGCGGCAGATCAGCAAACGCGACGCGTCGGAGTGGGGCCGCATCACCGTGGAGGACTTCCACGGCACGGCCACGGTGCTCGCGTTCGGCGACTCGTGGGGCAAGTTCAAGGACGTGCTGAAGCAGGACGCGCCCGTGCTCATCCGCGGCGCGGTCAGCGGCCGCGAGCGCGACGAGGAGGACCCGCCCATCTTCCTGGACAGCGCCGTGGCCCTCGCAGACCTGCGCGAGACGGGCGACGTGGGCGTGGCGCTGGAGCTGTCCCCGCGCGACTCCGACCCGTCGGTGGTCGCCGCCGCCAAGCGCATCTTCGAGCGGCACCCCGGCCCCGGTCCGCTCTACGTCGTCTGGCGCAGCGGCGGCCAGGACGGCGCGGCCGACGTCGCCCGCCTCCGCTCCAAGCTGCGCGTCTCCCCGGGCGATGGCCTGCTCCGCGAGCTCCGCGAGCTGCTGGGGGATGAACGCGTGAGCCTGACGCGGGGGTAGAGCCGTCGGCGATGTAAGTCGGTCAAACAGAGCGGGGAACGGTGGATGGTGGAGCCGTTCCCCGCCTTTGTTTCATCTGATCCAAAGGTGGCTGGGGACGTCGTAGGTACGCTTGGCCCGCGGTCGCGCACCTCCGCAGAGGTGGCAGATAATCCAACCCTGCCCCGGCGCTCGCCCTGCTTGCCGCCTCGGGTTTCCTCCAGGGCGGTTTTCATCAGTGCGCACTCGACGTAGAATTCACCTGATCGAGAATCGGGCCGCCTACAATCCATCCGCCGGGCACGGCTTCCACCGGAGCAGCACGAATGACCGCCACGATCGCAGGGCCACGCACCGTCCGCGCGCCGCGCGGGTCCGAGATCTCCTGCCGCGGGTGGCAGCAGGAGGCCGCGCTGCGGATGCTGATGAACAACCTGGACCCCGACGTGGCCGAGCGCCCCGACGACCTGGTGGTCTACGGCGGCACCGGCCGCGCCGCGCGGAGCTGGGAGGCGTTCGACGCCATGGTCGCCACGCTGCGCACCCTGGCCGACGACGAGACGATGATCGTCCAGTCCGGCAAGCCCGTCGCCGTGTTCCGCACGCACCGCCACGCGCCGCGCGTGCTCATCGCCAACAGCAACCTGGTGCCGCGCTGGGCCAACTGGGAGACCTTCCGCGACCTGGAGCGGCAGGGGCTGACCATGTACGGCCAGATGACGGCCGGATCCTGGATCTACATCGGCACGCAGGGGATTTTGCAGGGCACGTACGAGACGTTCGGCGAGGTCGCGCGGCAGCACTTCGGAGGGAGCCTGCGGGGGACGTGGACGCTCACCGGCGGCATGGGCGGCATGGGCGGCGCGCAGCCGCTGGCGGTGACGATGAACGACGGCGCCGTGCTGTGCGTGGACGTGGACCCGTCGCGCATCCAGCGCCGCATCGGCACGCGGTACTGCGACCGCATGACGCACGACCTGGACGAGGCGCTGCGCTGGACGCTTGAGGCGCGCGACCGTGGCGAGGCCCTGTCCGTCGGCCTGGTCGGCAACTGCGCGGAGGTGCTGCCGGAGCTGGTGCGCCGCGGCGTCACCCCCGACGCGCTGACCGACCAGACCAGCGCCCACGACGCGCTGGTCGGCTACGTCCCCGCCGGCCTCTCGCTCGAGGAGGCGGACGCCCTACGCGCCGCCGACCCGGCGGAGTACCAGCGCCGGTCCATGGCCTCCATGCGCGCCCACTGCGAGGCGATGGTGACCATGCAGTCGCGCGGTGCCGTGACCTTCGACTACGGCAACAACCTCCGCACGCAGGCGCTGGACGCCGGCTTCGCGGACGCGTTCGCCTTCCCCGGCTTCGTGCCGGCGTACGTGCGCAACCTGTTCTGCGAGGGCAAGGGCCCGTTCCGCTGGGTGGCGCTCTCCGGCGACCCGGCCGACATCCGCCGCACCGACGATCTGGTGCTGGAGCTGTTCCCCGAAGACGAGCACCTGCGCCGCTGGATCGAGAAAGCCCAGGAACGCGTGGAGTTCCAGGGGCTCCCGGCGCGCATCTGCTGGCTGGGGCAGGGGGAGCGGGCGAAGTTCGGCGTCGCGCTCAACGACCTGGTGGCGAGCGGGGAGCTGAGCGCGCCCATCGTGATCGGACGCGACCACCTGGACACCGGCTCCGTCGCATCGCCCTTCCGCGAGACGGAATCGATGCGCGACGGCAGCGACGCCATCGCCGACTGGCCGATCCTCAACGCGCTGGTAAACGTGGCGAGCGGGGCGAGCTGGGTCTCGTTCCACCACGGCGGCGGCGTCGGCATCGGCAACTCGCTGCACGCCGGCCAGGTCATCGTGGCGGACGGGACGCCCGAGATGCGCGAGCGGCTGGAGCGCGTGCTCACCAACGACCCCGGCATGGGCGTGATCCGCCACGCCGACGCGGGCTACGAGACGGCCATCGACACCGCGCGCGACCAGGGCCTCCGCATCCCCATGCGCGACACGGCGACCGACTTCGGGGCGGCGTAGCGGTGCGGGAGATGGCCGGCTGCTCGCGTTTCGGTCTCCGCCGCGAGCACGAAGTCCCACGCGCACACCGCCGGATCGGGCGGGAGATGCACGGCCCTTCATCGCATCTACCGTCATTCGAACCGTATCCACGCTTCTGCTCTTCGGCGGATGGGAGATGAGGACGTGACCACGGGAGATGCGGGACCGGCGACGGGGCTCGAGCCGCGGACGCGGTTCGTGGGATGTGGCGGGGTGCGGCTGCACGCGCTGGACTGGGGCGGAGACGGGCCGCCGCTCGTCTTCCTGCCCGGCCTGGGGCAGAGCGCGCACGTCTTCCGCGAGATCGCGCCGGAGTTCGCGGGCGAGTATCGCGTGGTCGCCCTCACCGCGCGCAGCCACGGCGAGTCGGACGCGCCGGAGCACGGCTACACGGTGGATGCGTTCGCCGCCGACCTGCGCGGGGCGATGGACGAGCTGGGGATCGGGCGCGCGGTGCTGGCGGCGCACTCCGCGGCGGGCGCGTGGGCCACGCGCTTCGCGGCGGACCACCCGGACCGCGTCCGCGCGATGATCTACCTGGACGCGGTGACGGACTACGCCGGCTACCTGGACGTGCAGGTCCGGAACCCGTATCCCGCGCCTCCCCGCCCGCGCTCCGGCGACACTGCGGCGGAGCGCGAGTGGATGCGCCGCCACGTGCCCGGCTTCTGGTGCGGCGCGCTGGAAGCCGACCTCGCCACCCGCCCCCCCGCGGCCGAGCTGATGGAGCGGTCGATGGCGATGGCCTCGCTGTTCGGCGAGGTGGCCGCGCATCCCCAGCCCTACGCCGGCCTTCGCTGCCCGGCCCTGGCGCTCGTCGCCACGGACACGGTAGAGACGCAGTATCCCTGGCTGGATGCGGCCGACGCCGAGAAGCGCGGGAAGGCGGAGGCGTACATTCGCACGGTGCGCGCGCCCTGGCGGGCCGCCGCGGTGGAGCGCTTCCGCCGCGAGGCGCCGGGCGGGCGCGTGCTGGAGATGCCGGGCGGGCACTTCTTCTTCCTCAGCCAGCGCGAGCGGACGGCAGCCGAGATCCGCGCGTTCCTCTCCCCCCTCGACCACGCGGCCACGTGACCACAGGAACCGGCTACGTAGACCCCGCCTACCTGGACGCCGCGGCGCGTCTCGCGGAGAGCGGCAAGCGGCTCAGCTACGAGCGCATGAGCCTCACGCCCGGCGAGACGGCGCTGGACGTGGGCTGCGGCCCCGGCACCGACACGCTGCACATGGCGGAGCTGGTGGGCCCCACCGGCCGCGTGGTGGGCGTGGACCGCGACCCGGAGATGATCGCCGAGGCCAACCGTCGCGCGGAGATCGTGGGCGTGGACGACTTCGTGGAGCACCAGCTGGCGGACGCAGCGGCGCTCCCGTTCGCGGACGGCTGCTTCGACGGGGTGCGCAGCGAGCGGCTCTTCCTGCACCTGGGCGAGCCGGAGCGCGTGCTTGCGGAAATGGTGCGCGTGACCCGCGCCGAGGGCTACGTGGTGGTGATGGACACCGACTGGGGCACGCGCACGGTGGACAGCCCAGAGGTGGACCTGGAGCGCCGGTTCGCGCGCGTGCTGGCGGAGACGTGCCTCGCCAACGGCTACTCCGGCCGGCGGCTCTTCGGCCTCGCGCGCCGTGCCGGGCTGGCGGACGTGCGTGTGGACCCGGTGCCGCTGGTCATCACCGACTACGGCTTCTTCAGCCTGCTCTCGCGCATGGAGATGGCCGTGGACGCCGCCCTCCGCACCGGCGCCCTCACCGCCGCCGAGCTCGCGCGGCTGGACGAGACCTGGCGCGCCATGGACGACGCCGGCGACTTCTTCGCCCTCACCACCATGCTCATGGTGACGGGCCGGAAACCGTAAAACGATCTTGCCGTCGGGATCGCGACCGGCTCGGTTGATGCGGTCAAGCCACTCGCGAGCACATCCACATCTCAGGAGCCGGACCGATGTCTTCCCTCGCGCAACGCCGCTACACTCCCGAGGAGTACCTGGCGCTGGAACGTGCGTCCACGGACGGCAAGCACGAGTACGTGAACGGGCACATCTTCGCGATGAGCGGGGCCAGCGAGTCGCACATCGTCATTGCCGGCAACATCTTCGGGCTGCTCCGGCTCGACGTTCGCAAACGCGGGTGCGCGGCCTACGCCAACGAGATGCGCGTGCAGGTGAACACCACCGGCATGTACACGTACCCTGACGTGGTCGCCGTATGTGGTCCGGCCGAGTGGGCTGACGCGTATGTCGATACGCTGGTCAATCCAGTGCTGATCGTGGAAGTGCTGTCGGATTCGACCGAGAAGTACGACCGCGGCGAGAAGTTCGCTCATTACCGGCGCTTGGAGTCTCTGCGGGAATACGTTCTGGTGTCGCAGACTACAATGCGCGTCGAGCGATTCGTGCGTGACGGCGATCACTGGCGTTTCGACGCGGTGGAAGATCCCGAAGGAACGCTCGCGCTCGAGTCCGTCGGATGCTCGCTGGCCGTCAGGGATATCTACCAGTTCGTGAGCTTCCCCGCTGACGGGCTCACCTCCATCTGACCCACGCGCGGCACCGCATTCCCGTTCTCGCGGCACCTCCGGCCGTACATCTCCCGAGCAGCCTGAAGCACGCCTTCCCGCCCGCGGCTACGGTGCGCCGTAGACCGCGGCGGACTTCTGCGCGTATTATCTCCGCTCCACATCCTCCTCCCGCCCCGTCGCCGGCCGCATGGACCTCACGATCCGCAACCTCTCGAAGACGTACGGCAGCCTCCAGGCGCTGAACGACGTGTCGCTGGTGATCCCGCGCGGCATGTTCGGGCTGCTGGGGCCCAACGGGGCGGGGAAGAGCACGCTCATGCGCATCCTCGCCACGCTGCAGGAGGCGGATTCGGGCAGCGTTACGCTGGGCGAGACGGACGTGCTGCGGCAGAAGGACGAGGTGCGGTCCATGCTGGGCTACCTGCCCCAGGAGTTCGGCCTCTACCCCAAGGTGGAGGCCGAGGAGCTGCTCGAGCACTTCGCGCTGCTCAAGGGCATCGCGAACGTGCGGCAGCGGCGCGAGACCGTGCGCGCGTTGCTGGAGCAGACGAACCTGTACGACGCGCGCAAGAAGAAGGTGGGCGGCTTCAGCGGGGGGATGCGGCAGCGGTTCGGGATCGCGGTGGCGCTCATCGGCAACCCAAGGCTCATCATCGTCGACGAGCCGACCGCGGGGCTGGACCCGGCGGAGCGCGTGCGGTTCCTGAACCTGCTGAGCGAGCTGGGCGAGAACGCCGTCGTGATCCTCTCCACGCACATCGTGGAGGACGTGAGCGAGCTGTGCTCGCGGATGGCGATCATCAACCGCGGGCGCATCTTGCTGGAGGCGGAGCCGCTGGTGGCGGTGGAGCGGCTGCGCGGCCGCGTGTGGCGCCGCACGGTGGACAAGGCGGACCTGCCCGCGGTGGAGGCACGGCACCGCGTGATCTCCACGAAGCTGCTCGCCGGACGCACGGTCGTGCACGTGATCGCGGCGGAACGGCCCGGCCCGGAGTTCGACGCCGTGGAGCCGGACCTGGAAGACGTCTACTTCGCCACCATGCTCGGCGTGGTCCGCAACGCGCCTGCCGCCCCGCCCGCGCCCGTCCCCGACGAGATCGTCGCGCTCTCAGGCGTGGACCGCGCCGCGATTCTGCCCATCCACACGCAACCCGCCCCCGCGCCCGACACCCTCGCATCCGCCGGGAACGTAGATGCTCGCGTATCCGCCGAAACGGTCGATCCTAGCGCATCTGACGAAAACGCCGAGGACCGTGCATCCGACGAAAGCGTCGCCGCGCCCGCATCTCCTGTCACGCCCGCAGCCCCGCCGCGTGAAGAGATCATCCTCGCGTCCGCATCTCCCGAAACAGCGCAATCGGGAGATGCGGATGCTGCGATCCCGTCGCCCGGCGAAGCAGTGGATGCCGCCGCCGCACATCTCCCGATCCCGCAGCACGTGGCAGATGCGGTAGATGCGCAGAACGCCGCGCCGGGAGATGCCGATCCGCCGATGCGCGCTCCCGTCGTCCCACCCGTCGCCGATCCGCCACCCGTCCTCCCGCCGGACGCGGCCCAGGCGATTCCTCCAACGGAGGATGCGGGGCCAGCGCACGTGATCCCGAGCGAGCTCGCGGCACCGCCCGCAGCCGCCAGCGCGGAAGACGACGGCCAGTTCGCGCTCCCGTGGCTCGACGCTTGGGAGACCGCGACGGTGGCCGACGTCGCATCTCCCGATGCTCCATCTGCGGACGCTTCGACGACGGAAGATGCTTCGGCTGAGGCTGCGTCGCCCGGCACTGGATCGACGGAGCACGCGTCGGCCGGGGCTGCGCCGGACGACGACGCGGCGGCTGATGTGGGACGAATGGAAAGCGTGGACGCGGCTGAGATCGACGAGCGCGAGGAGCGGCGGTGACGACGTTCGCGGGCATCGTCGCGTTCGAGGTGCGGTTCTACCTGCGGCGCATCTCCACGTGGGTGTACTTCGGCGCGTTCTTCGGGCTGGCGTTCATGCTCATGTGCGCGTACGGCGGCGCGTGGGAGGGCGTGGACCTGGGCAGCAGCCGCGCCCTGGCGAACTCGCCCGCCCGCATCGTGCTGATGATCGCCGTGCTGGGCATGCTGCTGGCGCCGGTCACGGCCGCCGTGGTGGGCAACGCCGTGTACCGCGACTTCGAAAGCGGCATCCACCCGCTCTTCTTCACGTCGGGCGTGCGGAAGCCTACCTACCTGGCCGCCCGGTACGCAGGCGGTCTGGTGGTGAACCTGGTGCTGGCGCTGGGGATCCCGCTGGGCATCGCCGCCGCCTCGCTGATGCCGTTCATGGCGCACGACCGCATCGGCCCGTTCCGGCCGGCGGC
>DASRQW010000113.1 GCA_035696245.1 Longimicrobiaceae bacterium
CGCCACAGGAGCAGCCGGCGCGGCGACGGGAGGCGTCGCGGCCGGCGCGGCCGCGGAGTCGCGGCGGGCGGCGCTGTCGGCCTTCACCGGCGTCGCGGGTGCGGGCGCGCCGGCCGGGGCCGCGGCACCCGGAGCGGCGGAGTCCGAGGCGAAGACGGGCACCTCGTATCCGGTGTCCGACACGGCGGAGGCGGGCGGAGGCGCCATCGCCGAGTCCGACGGGCCCTGCTGCGCCTCGCGGGCGCGGGTCGCGTCGCGAAGCTCGCCGCCCTCGCTGCCGCACGCCACGCATCCCCACACCACCACGAACCCGCACGCACGCAGCGCTCGCCGCATCCTCATCTCCCGTTCTGGACCGATGCCGGCGCGGCGATCCGCTCCGCCCCGGCGTACACGTTGAAGCGGGCCTCGCGCAGGAAGCCCACCAGCGTCATCCCCGCCTGCTCCGCCAGCTCCACCGCCAGGCTGCTCGGTGCCGACACCCCGGCCAGCACGGCCACCCCGGCGCGCGCCGCCTTCTGCACCAGCTCGAAGCTGAGGCGCCCGCTCACCAGCACGACGCGGTCCGCCAGCGGCACCTCGCCCGCGAGCAGGGCGCCGCCGACGAGCTTGTCCATCGCGTTGTGGCGGCCCACGTCCTCGCGCACGCGCAGGAGATTGCCGTCCGCGTCGAAGAGCGCGGCGGCGTGCAGGCCGCCCGTGCGCTCGAACACCGCCTGCGACGGCCGCAGCTTCCCGGGCAGCGACAGCAACGTCTCCGGCGTCACCGAAACGTCGGAGACGATTCGCGGGCAGGGGGCGCCCGTCACCGCCTCGATGGAGGCCTTGCCGCACACGCCGCAGCTGCTGGTCGCGAAGAAGTTGCGGGCGAGCTGCGCCGGATCGAACGCGACGCCGGGTGCGAGGACGACGTTGACCACGTTGTAGCGCTGCTCGGCATCCACGCAGTACGAGATCGTCCCGATGTCCGCGCCGCCGCCGATCAGCCCCTCGGCGTAGAGGAAGCCGGCGGCGAGCTCGAAGTCCGCGCCCGGCGTCCGCATGGTCACGGAGACGCGGTGAGCGCGGTCGGAGAGGACGCGGCGGCCTCGCGCGTCATCCGCGCGGACGATGCGGATCTCCAGCGGCTCCTCGGTCGCGAGCACGTCGGTGCGGGTGCGGCGGACGGCCTCGCCGCCATCGAACGAGACCTGATCGACGGCGCGGCGGACGGTGCTGCCGGGGCGCGCGGTCATCCCGCGGCGGCCAGGTGCACGGCCCCGGACGGCTCGGCATCTACCGAAACCGGGACGAGCCGCTCGTCATCTCCCGTCACGCGCACGGCGGAGGTGGCGGGGACGACGGTAACGGGCACCATCTTGGACGCGGGCTGGTTGCTCTCGCGCGCCGTGCTGCCGATGGGGACGAGCACGTTCGCCTCCGGGAAGTACGCCGCCGCGCAGCCGCGGGGCACGTCGTACTCCACCGTGCGGAAGCGGGGTGCCATGCGCGGAACGCCGTCGGCCGCGTGGGAGTGGATGTCCACCTCCTGGCCCGGGACCAGGCCGCGCTCCGCCAGGTCGTCGCGGTGCATCAGGACCACGCGGCGGGCGCCCTCGATGCCGCGGTAGCGGTCGTCCATCCCGTAGATGGTCGTGTTGTACTGGTCGTGCGAGCGGATGGTGAACAGGCGCAGCTGCCCCTCGCCCAGGCGGATGTGCGGCGTGGGGACGGGGATGAGGCGCGCCTTGCCCGTGCCGGTGTTCCACTCGCGGTGCGCCGCGGCGTGGCGGAGCACGAAGCCGCCCGGCTGCCGCACCTGCGCGTTGTAGTCGCCGAACGCCGGGAGCACGCGGGCGATGCGCTCGCGGATGCGGTCGTAGTCCGCCACCAGCGCGTCCCAGTCGACGGTGGATTCGGGGCCCAGCGCCGCCTTCGCCAGCCCGGCGACGATGGCGGGCTCGCTCTTCAGGTGGGGAGATGCGGGGCGGTTCGACCCGCGCGACGAGTGGACGACGCTCATCGAGTCCTCCACCGTCACGAACTGCGGGCCGCCCGCCTGCACGTCCGTCTCCGTCCGCCCCAGGCACGGCCAGATCATCGTCTCGCGCCCCGCGGCGAGCGCGCTGCGGTTCAGCTTGGTGAGCACGAAGACCGCCGTCTCCACCTTCGCCAGGCCCGCGGCGACCAGGTCCGTATCGGGAGATGCGGAGAGGAAGTTGCCGCCCATCGACATGAAGAAGCGGATGCGGCCGGCGTTCATGGCGTGGATCGCCTCCACCACGTCCAGCCCCCGCCCGCGCGGCGCCTCGAAGCCGAACTCCGCGCCCAGCGCGTCCAGGAAAGCCGCCGGCGGCGCGTGGTCGATGCCTACCGTGCGGTCGCCCTGCACGTTGCTGTGGCCGCGCACGGGGCACACGCCCGCGCCCGGGCGGCCCACGTTGCCCTTGAGCAGAAGCAGGTTCGCACACGCGATCACGTTGTCCACCGCGTTCTCGTGCTGCGTGAGCCCCATCGCCCAGCAGACGATGGTCGCGCGTGAATTCACGTAGACGTCCGAAGCCTCGCGGATCTGCGCCTGCGACAGCCCCGTCTCCTCCTCGATCCGCGCCCACGGCGTGGCGTTCAGCGCCGCCGAGAGATCGTCGAAGCCGTCGGTGTGCATGCGCAGGAAGCCGTGGTCCAGCACGCGGCCGGGAGACGTGCGCTCCGCCTCCAGCACGTGCTTCATGATGCCCTGCAGCACCGCCACGTCCGAGCCCACCTTGGGCTGGAGGTACACGTTGGAGATGGGGCTGCCCGTGCCCGTGAGCGTGGCGCGGATCTCCTGCGGGTGGACGAAGCTCTCCAGCCCCCGTTCCCGCAGCGGGTTGATGCTCACGATCTTCGCGCCGCGGCGCCGCGCCGCCTGGAGCGCGCTGAGCATGCGCGGGTGGTTGGTGCCGGGGTTCTGGCCGATGACGAAGATGGCCTCGGCCTTCTCGAAGTCGTCCAGCTGCACCGAGCCCTTGCCCACGCCGATGGTGCGCTTGAGGCCGGTGCCGCTGCTCTCGTGGCACAGGTTGGAGCAGTCCGGGAAGTTGTTCGTGCCCAGCATGCGCCCGAACAGCTGGTACAGGAACGCCGCCTCGTTGCTCGTCCGCCCGGACGTGTAGAACGCCGCCTGGTCCGCATGGTCCAGCGACCGCAGCGCCTGCCCCGCCCGCGCGAATGCCTCGTCCCATCTCAGCGGCTCGAAGTGCTCCGCCCCCGCGCGGCGGATCATGGGATGCGTGAGGCGGCCCTGCTGCTCCAGCCAGTAGTCCGTGCGGGACAGCATGTCGGCGACGGTGTGGCGCGCGAACAGCTCCGGGCCCGCGCGCTTGCCGGTGGCCTCGTGCGCCACGGCCTTCGCGCCGTTCTCGCAGAACTCCGCGAAGGAGCGCTCGCGCGGCTCCGGCCAGGCGCAGCCGGGGCAGTCGAAGCCGTCCGTCTGGTTCAGCATCCGCAGCGCCTTCGTGCCCTGCACCAGCGACTTCTCGTGCCGCAGGTGGTGCAGCGTGCTGGCGAGCGCGCCCATGCCGCCGGCGGGGGCGTCGGGCGCGTGCGTGCTGGGCGGCGTCTCGGTCTTGCGCGGGCGGCTCGGGGGCATCGGCAACGCGGTGGGAAGTGCGGCTAAGGCTATGCTCGAAAGGTGCTTCCGCCGCCACGGAGCCGCAAGCCCCGGGCCCGCCATCTCCCGAACGGAGATCGTGTCCTCGCTTCGGTAGATGTGGATCGGCGGGCGGGCGGCCGCGTTTCGATCCACCTCCGTCCCTCCGTACGCCCGGCGCGCTGCGGCGGCGAGCCGCGGATGCGATGGGGCATCGGGGGATGCGCGGCACCGAACCGCGCGAATGCATCCCCGGTTCGAAGCAGAGATGGAGCAGAAGGCTGGGTTTCCGGTCGTGGGCCGACGTTGAATCGGATGATTCCTGACGCTACCCATCGGCGACACGGCCCGCCCGTCTCACGATGCCGGGCATCGGCGGACGGGGGAAGGTGCGGATGTGCGTAAGTACGGGCTGGCCGGGAGAGGCGGGAGATGGTAATCTCTCTTCAGACCCCTGCCGTGCATCTCGCCATCCGAACCCACGAGAGATCCCATGCGCTACCCCGTCCTCGCCCTCGTCCTGCTCGCCGGCTGCGCAGCTCCCGGCCCTGCCTCCGGCCCCGCCCCGTCCAGCGCCGACGTACAGCACAGCACCCGCATCGCCGCCGGTACCGGGGAGATCGAGATGATCACGGGCGGCGGCGAGCGGCAGGGTGTGCGCCGCGAGGTGATCGGCGCGTCGGTCGAGCAGATCTGGGACGCGCTGCCCGCCGCGTTCGAGGGCCTGGGCATCGAGTCCGGCGTGGTGGACGCGGCCGGCCACGTGTACGGCAACCCCGCGGCGCGCGCCACGCGCCGGATCGCGGGCCACGACGCCTCGTTCTACCTGGACTGCGGCCTGGACCCGCTCGGCACCAGGCGGGCGGACAAGGACGTGCTGCAGGTCACCGCGCTCGCCTACCCCGTCCCCGCCGGGCAGACCACGTCCACGCTGGTGGTGCAGGTGCGCGGCCTCGCCAGCCAGCCCAGCACGGGCACGCGCTCGGACTGCATCTCCACCGGCCGCCTGGAGCAGCGCATCGTGGAGGCGGTGAAGGCCGCGCTCCCGGCGGCGTGAGAAGCCGTCTCCCCGGCGTTCTACATCTGCTGAGGGAGTAGGAGCTGATTGACGGTCGTGGAGGAGGCGCGTGGGATTGCGGGACGGGCGGGGATGAGGAGCGTCGGAGCCAGCTCGCCATCCGGGGACGGAGGGAGCGTGGAAGGTCGATGAAAGAGCAGCGCCGCCAGACCTTGGGTCGGGCGGCGCTGCTGCTTGGGGCTGCCCTCCGACGAGGGGAGCGCTCAGTCGTGCTGCGGCGCGCCGGCGGAGCGGGGCGTGTCCAGCAGCGTCGCGTCCGCGTCGTGCGGGATGTGCAGGAGCGTGCCGTCGGGCGCATGGGCGTGGTCCAGGCGCGCGGGCTCGCCGGTGGCGTGGGCGACCGCGTCGGGCGCGGGGGCGGCGGTGAGCGCGGCCTCCACCGGCACGGCGGTCTCCGGCGGCTCCAGCGCGGTGCGCGGGCGCGCCGCGGGCGTCCCCGCCGGGCCGATGCCGTTCATCCCGTCCACCGGGTTCTGAAGCTCGGCGGCCACGCCGTTCAGGGCGCGCTTGAAGTCGCGGATGCCCTTGCCCAGCGACGCGCCCATCTCCGGCAGCTTGCGGGGGCCGAAGAAGATCAGGATGATGGCGAAGATCAGCAGCGTCTCGCCGAAGCCGAGTCCGAAGGGCATTGGCACTCCTCCATGGGAAATCGTGGCACCGGGCCCTGCCGCTGGCCCGCGCCGGGACTGTTACTCCGCTTCAGGGGCCAGGTGCCCCCGCGCGCCCGTGGCGCGAACCGCTGAATCTACCCGCCCCTACCTGACGCCGCGATTACGCCGTGCGCGAGAACGGCGCCGCAAGATGCGGATCGCCCGCCGCGGTGTGTCGCCGTCGTCGTCTCCGCTTCGAATCGGCAGCGCATCCTCCATCTGCGTACACGTCGCTACGAACGATGACGACCTCCGCCGATCCCCGAGGCATCACGCCACCGCCGGTCTCGCGCGGCGCGGGAGGACGAAAGGCAGCAGCAGCGCGGCCGCCAGGGTCAAAGCCGCTCCCACGCCGAACGCCGCGGCGGAGCCGTTAGTCTCCCAGACGAGGCCGAAGATCACGCTCGCCGGCAGCGCGCCCAAGCCGATGGCGAAGTGGTACGCGCCGAACGCGCTCCCCCGCAGTCCTTCGGGGGCGAGGGAGGCGACGAGGGCCTTCTCCGGTGCCTCGGTGAACCCGAAGAAGAGGCCGTACGCCAGGAAGAGCGCCCAGACGTGCCACGCCTGTGCCGCCACGGCGAACCCGGCGTACACCGCCGCGTACGTCGCCCAGCCGGCCACGATGGCCAGCCGCGGACCGGCGCGGTCGCTCAGCCGGCCGCCCACGACGCTGAACGCCATCTTGCTCACGTGCAGCGCCGCCCACAGCAGCGGGATGAGCGCCACCGCCACGCCCAGCTGCCGGGCACGCAGCAGCAGGAACGCGTCCGACGCGTTGCCGAGGGTGAAGAGGAAGAGGACGGAGAGGTATCGCGGCAGCGCCGGCCCCAGCTCTCGCAGGCGCGGCAGCGGCATGGCGGCGCCGCGATTTCCGCCGGACGAGGGACGGGGATCGCGAACCTTCCACACGAGCGTGGCGAGCGTCACCAGGCCGGGCACGACGGCCAGCCCGAAGATGAGGCGGTAGCGGCCGGGCAGCGCCAGCAGCAGCCCCGCGGCCATCAGCGGCCCGATCACCGCGCCCGCGTGGTCCGCCGCGCGGTGGATGCCGAACGCGGCGCCGCGGCGCTCCGGCGGCACCGACTCGGCGAGAAGGGCGTCGCGCGGGGCGGAGCGCATCCCCTTCCCCACGCGGTCGGCGAAGCGGATCGCCAGCACCTGCCACGCCGCCGTGGCCGCGCCGATCAGCGGCCGGCCCAGCGCCGCCAGCGCGTAGCCGCCCACCATCAGCGGCTTGCGGCGCCCGAAGCGGTCCGCGATCCACCCGCTCGCCAGCTTGAGCAGGCTGGACGCGCTCTCCGTCACGCCTTCGATGGCGCCCAGGAAGGCCGGCCCCACGCCAAGCACCTGCGTGAGGA
>DASRQW010000114.1 GCA_035696245.1 Longimicrobiaceae bacterium
GCACGCGTGCCGGATGACGCGGACGCCGTAACGGTCGTCCTCACCACCGCGCCCGACGGCGAGACGGCGGAGCGGATCGCCCGGGCACTGGTGGGCGAGGGGCTGATCGCCTGCGCGAACGTGGTGCCGGGCGTCACGTCCATCTACCGGTGGGAGGGCGAGGTCCGGCGGGACGGCGAGGTGCTGGTGGTGATGAAGACCACGCGCGGGCGCCTAGCCGCGCTGTTCGGGCGGGCGGCCGAGCTCCACCCGTACGAGGTGCCGGAGCTGCTGGCGCTGGACGTGAGTGCAGGGCTGCCGGCGTACGGCCGGTGGGTGGCGGATGAAACCCAGGCGGGAGTCAGGGGAGACGGCGAGCCCCCCCGCGCAACCAGGATCGAGAATGCCGCGCAAGAGTAAGGCGACGACGGGCGAGGATCAGGCGGCGGCGGCCCCGGCCGGCGACGACGCGGAGGCGCAGGCCGCCTTGGCTGCGGCCGAGAGCGACGCGGCGCGCGACCTGGCCGCGCGCTTCGAGAAGGCCGACGCGCTCGCCGCCGCGGGCGACCTGGCCGGCGCCGCCGAGGCGTACGCCGCCCTCGCCGCCGGGCCCGCGGAAAGCGTGCGCGCGCTGCTGGGTCTGGGCGCCGCGCTGGCGGCGCAGGGCAAGTACGACGCCGCCGAGAAGGAGCTGCGCCGCGCCCTGAAGCTCGCCCCGGAGCTGCCGGAGGTGCACCAGCAGCTGGGCGCCACGCTGTACAAGCGCGGGGTGTACGCCGCCGCCGCCACCGCTCTCCGCCGCGCCGTGGAACTGGACCCGGAGGCCGCCACGTCGTACGTCATTCTCGGCGAGGCGCTGAACCAGATGGCCGAGTCCGACCAGGCCATCGAGGCGCTGGAGCACGCCGTGCGCATCCACCCGGACAGCGCGCGCGCCTACTACGCCATGGGCATCGCCTACGACCGCAAGGGCAACCCCGACCGCGCGGCGGAGATGTACCGCCTCTCCCGCGAGGTCGCCAACGGGCGCTGACGCATCGTCCGCCGCCCAACGCCCAAGCGCCCGCCGGAGTCCTCTCCGCCGGGCGCTTCGTTTTCTCCTCTCGCGAGACCTCATCCAACCGTAGGGGTGCAGGCCGCCGACCGTACATGGTTACCCGACTGTATGCGTGATCCAGAACACGTTGTTCCGGAGCCATTCCGTGTTCGCTTCGGATTTGCCGTGAAGGTCGGCAAGATGGTTCAACGTCGCGCGTAGATCGTGCACCAGGCCCGCAGCGTTCCGCTGGTATTGCCGGTCGCGGGCCAGCAGGATTCCTGCATGGTCTCTTCCCCGCAACGCCCAATCCCGATGGAGCGCCTGGAAATCCGCGACGTTGTACGTGAGCAGGGCCATTCCGTTCTGCGCCGCATAGGCAAGCTGCTGCGGGTCCGACCGGCCGCGCCGCCCGATCTCCGTCACATGCGAGGCGGTGAACCCTGCTTCCCGCAGCATGGCGGCGACTTTGTTCGTGACGCACTCATCCACCAGAATCGGAGCCAGATAGTCCATCACCGGCCCGCCTAGCGGCCAGATGCGTCGCGAACGGCGGCCTCATGCCGGCCGCGATCCGCAGCCACCAGATACGGCTCGTCCGCCGCGTACGCGAGCGCCCGCAGGACGTCTGCCCGAGACAGCCAGGGATACTCTTCCAGCACGTCCTCGACGCGGTTGGCGTGGTTGTACAGGTCCTCCACCATGAACACCGGGATCGCGCTGCCTGCGATCACGGCCGCGCCGCCCCAGACTTCCGGAGTGCGCGATACACCGAGCGGTTGCGACGTGCGAGGCATGGGCTTCGATCCTCAACGGGGTTGGTCGGCGGGGGAGGCGCCGTGCTGCTGCATCGATGCGGGGCACGTCCGAAGTATTTCAACTGCCGGAAAGCATGTCAACCCATATGTCGGCGCAAACGCCGCACCAGGGTTGTAGCCTGCTTACACGGCCCGCCTCAGCCGGGGGAATATTGCAGGCTCTGTCCGCCTCGCGGCACGCGCTGTCCCCGCGCTATCTTCTCCGCGATCCGCAGGCCGCGGCCTTTCGATGTGGTCGCGATGCCCGGCCGTTCATCTCCCGATGCAGTGGAAGGGCTGGCGTGCTCGATCTTTCGGCGGACATGGAGGTGGCGATCGCGGCGGTGCGGGCGGCGGGGGAGGCGATCCTGCCGGGCTTCCGCAGCGGGCAGGACGTGCGCTACAAGAGCGCCGATCAGCCCGTGACGGACTCGGATCTCCTGGCCGACGAGATGCTGAAGGCGGCGCTGATCGGTGCGCGGCCGGAGTACGGATGGCTCAGCGAGGAGACGAAGGACTCGCCGGACCGGCTGGGGCGCGAACGGGTGTGGGTCGTGGACCCCATCGACGGCACCAACTCGTTCGTGAAGGGCATCGCGGAGTGGGCCATCAGCGTCGACCTGGCGGTCGATGGAGAGGCCGTGCTGGGCATCGTGCACAATCCCGTGACGGGCGAGCTGTTCCACGCCGTCCGCGGCGGCGGAGCGTTCCTGAACGGCGAGCCGATCCGCGTCTCCGCCGCGACTCCGCAGGCGTCGGAGCGCACCTGCCTGGCGTCCCGCGGGGAGATGAAGCGCGGCGAGTTCGACCGGTTCCACGGCTGGACGCTGAAGCCGCTGGGCAGCACGGCGTACAAGATGGCGAAGGTGGCCGACGGCACCGGCGACGTCTTCGTCTCGCGCGGCCCGAAGAGCGAGTGGGACGTGTGCGGCGCCGACGTGATCGTCACCGAAGCCGGCGGCCGCGTCACCGACTCGCTGGGCCGGCCGCTCGCGTACAACCGCCCCAACCCGGAGGTGCAGGGCACCATCGCGACCAACGGCGCGCTCCATGATCCGCTCTGCGCCTTCGTCGGCTCGCTCCCGCCCGTGACCCGCGTCTGGCGCTGACGAGGTCGCTGGCGTACTGCGCATCTGCACCATCGTTGATGTAGCGCCTGTCCCGGCCGAGTTCCAGTCTCTGAGCTGACTAGAGCCGCCGCGTCGAAACGGTCCCGCCGTTAGTCCCCGCAGGGGGACTTTGCGCGGTCGTTGCCGCGGTTTCAACCGCCAACCGTCCGCACCACATCTACCGAAAACCCGATGTTCATCGTTCTGCTGAACTACGTGAAGCCGATCGCGGACGTGGAGGCGCACACGCCCGCGCACCGGGCGTACCTGGACCGGCACTACGCGAGCGGGCGGCTGATCTGCTCGGGCCCGCGCGTGCCCCGCACCGGCGGCGTGCTCCTCGCGCGCGGCGACGACGAGGCCGAGCTGCGCGCGCTGCTGGCCGACGATCCGTTCCAGGTGCACGGGATCGCCGAGTACGAGCTCATCCGGTTCCAGCCCGGCAAGCACGATCCGGCGTTTGCGCCCTTCCTCGCGCCGCTGGCCTGACGAACCGTCCGGTCCTCGCCTCGCAACGCTTCGGCTGAATGCGGGGCAAGGAGGGCGGACTAGATGCGCATCTCACCGCGCGCTGGTGCCGATCTCCCACCGCTGAAGCGAGCGGCGGTTTCGGATTCCGTGCGGTCTACGTTGAAACCGCCGCGCGGATGGCTTATCTTCCCCGGCTGTGGAAAATCTCCGCCCGCGCTGGCGCGTCGAACCCGAATCTTCCCGTGGAGGTGCCCCGTGGCCGGGCATAGCAAATGGAAGCAGATCAAGCGTAAGAAGGCGATCACCGACAACAAGCGCGCCGCCAACTGGACCAAGCTGATCCGCGAGATCACGGTGGCGGCCAAGGCGGGCGGCGGTGACCCCAGCGGAAACCCGCGCCTGCGCCTGGCGATCGACACGGCGAAGGCCGCCAACATGCCCAACGAGAACATCGACCGCGCCGTCAAGAAGGGCACGGGCGAGCTGGAGGGCGTGAACTACGAGGAGATCACGTACGAGGCGTACGGGCCGGCCGGCGTGGCGATCATGGTGGACGCGCTGACCGATAACGGCAACCGCACCGTGGCCGACATCCGCAAGATCCTGTCGCGCAACGGCGGCAACCTGGGCACAGCCGGCTCGGTGGCGTGGATGTTCGACCGGCGCGGCCAGATCCTGCTGGATGCCGAGCGGTACGACGAGGGCGCGGTGATGGAGGCGGCGCTGGAGGCGGGCGCCCTGGACATGCAGGCCGACGACGGCGGCTTCACGGTGCTCACCGAGGTGCCGGACTTCCACGCCGTGCAGGACGCGCTGCGCGCCCAGAAGCTGGAGTGGGAAGACGCCGAGCTTGCCATGGTGCCCAAGAACACCGTGCGCGTGGAGGGCCCCGACGCCGACAAGCTCGTCAAGCTGCTGGACCTGCTCGAGGAGCTGGACGACGTGCAGAAGGTGTACTCCAACGCCGACGTGGATGAGGACAGCCTCTCCGACGACTGAGGCGGCGCGTGGTGGCGGGCTTCCCGTACGGCCGCCGCGGCCGGGCCGCACCGTGGTGCTGGGGGTGGACCCCGGCACGGCCGTGACCGGCTACGGCGTCGTCGCCCGCGGTGGCGACGGCGCCTTGTCGCTTCTGGAGTGCGGCGTGATCCGCACCGACGCCAAGGCGCCGCTGCCCGAGCGCCTGCGCGACATCTACGAAGGCGTGGTGGAGGTGCTGGAGCGCAACGACCCCGGCGTCGTCGCGGTCGAGGGCGTCTTCTACGGCAAGAACGTCCGCTCGTCCCTCGTGCTGGGCCACGCGCGCGGCGCCATCCTGCTCGCGGCCGCGCTGCGCGACCTCGAAGTCGTCGAGTATCCCCCGGCGGAGGTGAAGAGCGCCGTCACGGGCGCGGGTGCGGCCACGAAGGACCAGGTGGGCTTCATGGTCGCTCGCCTGCTCAAGCTGAGCGCCGCCCCCAAGCCCGCTGACGCGGCCGACGGCGTCGCCATCGCGCTGTGCCACTGCTTCCGCGGCTTCGGCCCGGCGTCTCGCGCCGCCGCCAAGTCGCAGCTCCAGACCCCCCGCGTGCGAAGGAAAGCCCTGTGATCGTACGCATCCGCGGCGAGCTGCTGGTCCGCGACCTGGAGCGGGTGGAGGTGATGACGGCTGGCGGCGTGGGCTACGAGGTCCACATCCCCACCACCGTCTTCGAGCGGCTTCCGCGGCTGGGCGAGCAGGTCACGCTCCGCACCTTCCAGGTCGTGCGGGAGGATGCGCACCTGCTCTTCGGCTTTCTGGAGGAGACGGAGCGCACGTTGTTCTCGCGCCTCCTGGCCGCCAGCGGCGTGGGGCCCAAGCTCGCCCTCGGCCTCCTCTCCGCGATGTCGGCCGAGCAGCTGGCGCGGTCGATTCGCGAGCGGAACGTGGCGGCGCTCACGGCGGTGAGCGGGGTGGGGAAGAAGACGGCCGAGCGCATCGTGGTCGACCTCTCCGGTAAGCTGGACGACGTGGCCTTCGCGCCTTCGGGCCTGGCCTCGCGCGTGCCGGGATTGGACGAAGCCCTCCGCGCCCTCGCTGCCCTCGGCGTCTCGACTCCCGAAGCAGACCGCGCCGTCCGCGCCGTCGTCGCCGAGAAGGGCCCGCTCCCTGCCCCCGACCTCATCCGCCAGGCGCTCGCAAAGCTGAAGTGAGGTAGGGGCCGGGTCTGTAGATGTGATGCAGGCGATGTCACCTGGCCGTGATTCCTCGAAGCCTGCCGGCGCCCGGCGGTTGAAACCGCGGCAACAACTGCGCAAAGTCCCCCTGCGGGGACTAACGGCGCGGCGGGGAGTTCCGCGCAATACATGGCGCCAGTGCTTGCGGAAGCGGATCGGATGCGATGAATCGCACCCCTACCCACCTCGGCTGCTCCGCGGTGCTTGAGGGACGTTGCGGCGGAGATAGATACGACCGCCCGGTGCCGCTCGACCCGCCCCCCCGCGGCGCGCAGCGCGAGTCGCCGGCGCGTCGGATGCGAGGAGGGCGCGGCTCGCAAACCGAGCTAGGACATGCGCTAAGGCCCGCCTTCCCCCGCTTGCGGGTGAGGGCAGGCGAGGAACGAGCCGGGTGAGGGCCCTCTCAGCCCACACCGGTGTATCAGATCGCACACCGAACAAAACCCGCATCACCAGAACGCATCTACATGGCGCAGAAGAAGGCTGGCGGAGACGACGCGTGGGAGGAGCCCGGGCAGAGGCGGGCCCGGTCGCGCCCGTCGCCGCTGCCGGAGCCGGCCGAGCGCTCCGAGATCACCACGCCGGAGCCCCTGGCCGGCGAGGAGACCGAGGAGCTTAGCCTCCGCCCCAGCAAGCTGTCCGAGTTCATCGGGCAGCCCAAGGTCAAGGAGGCGCTGGGCATCGCCATCGACGCGGCGCGGGGGCGCGGCGAGCCGCTGGACCACACGCTGCTGTACGGGCCGCCGGGGCTGGGCAAGACCACGCTGGGCCTGCTGATGGCGCGCGAGATGGGGGTGAACATCAAGATCACCTCCGGGCCCGTGCTGGAGAAGCCGGCGGACCTGGTGGGCACGCTCACCAACCTGCGCGAAGGCGACATCCTCTTCATCGACGAGATCCACCGGCTGCGCCCCATCATCGAGGAGTTCCTGTACCCGGCGATGGAGGACTTCCGCGTGGACATCCGCCTGTCCGACGGGCCCAACGCGCAGACCATCTCCATGCCGGTGGAGCGTTTCACGCTCATCGGCGCCACCACGCGCTACGGCCTGCTCACGCCGCCCATGCGCGCGCGGTTCGGCATCATCCAGCGCATGCACTACTACCCGGTCGACCAGCTCGCCTTCATCGTCGCGCGCACGTCCGAGATCCTGGGCGTGGCGTGCACGGAGGAGGGTGCGACCGAGATCGCGCGGCGCTCGCGCGGCACCCCGCGCGTGGCGAACCGGCTCATGCGGCGGGTGCGCGACTTCGCCCAGGTGCGCGCGAACGGGCACATCGACCAGGCGGTCGCGGACGCGGCGCTGCAGCTGCTGGATGTGGACGACATGGGGCTCGACGAGATGGACACGCGCGTGCTGCGCTCGCTCATCGAGCACTTCGGCGGCGGGCCGGTGGGCCTGGGCACGCTCGCCGTCGCAATCGGTGAGGACGCGGGGACGCTGGAGGAGGTGTACGAGCCCTTCCTCATCCAGAACGGCCTGCTCATGCGCACGCCGCGCGGCCGCGTGGCCACCGCGCTGGCCTACCGCCGCTTCGGCTACGCGCCGCCGGTGGACAACGCGGGCGGCGCCGGGCACGAGCCGCCGCAGGGGAGCCTGTTCGGATAGTGGGCGAGCGCACGTTCCGCACGTCGGACTTCGACTTCCATCTCCCGCCCGGGCAGATCGCGCAAACGCCGGCCGCGCGCCGCGACGCCAGCCGCCTGCTCGTCCTGGACCGCGCGACGGGAGATGTGGCGCACCGCACCTTCGCCGACCTGGCGGAGATGATCCCCGCGGGCGACGCACTGGTGCTCAACGAGACACGCGTCTTCCCCGCACGCCTCATGGGCCGCAAGCCCACGGGCGCCCCCGCGGAAGTCTTCCTCCTCCATCCCGAAGGCGGGGACGAGGCGCTTTGGCGCGCCCTCGTCCGCCCCGGTGGCAAGCTGAAGCCGGGCCGCACGGTGGAGATCGGCCCCGAGCTGTCGGTCGAGATTGTGGAGTCAACGCCGTCCGGCGAGCGCATCGTCCGCCTCGTCACGCCGCTGCCGGTCGCCGAGGCGCTGGAGAGGTACGGCGAGGTGCCGCTGCCGCCGTACGTGGAGCGCCAC
>DASRQW010000115.1 GCA_035696245.1 Longimicrobiaceae bacterium
AGGCTTCAGTAGGGAAGGCAGCCGAATCGTGGGCTATTGAACATGGGTGGCCGGTCATCTACAAGAACATCGGCCCGCTATTTCTAGCAAAGGGTGCCGAATTGTGTCGTGAGGGCGGACGTGTTGCAATGCTTCAGCCTGCGACCGCCTTACTTGCCACACGCTCTGGTAATGCTGAGCGATTTCGCACCCGCATGTTCACAACGCTCGCTGTAGAAGAGGTTGTGAATTTAGCAGCATTTCGGGCAATCCTATTTCCGAATGCCGCGGCACCCGTGTGCAGCATAGTGCTCCGCCCGGTTGCGCCGGACGGTGCGCCAGTTGTGTACATCTGTCCCAAACCAACGGGCACCGCAGAGGACTACCAGAGAATCGCCATCGAAAAGGATGACGTGCATCTCGTTCCGGTCGCTGATGCAATCGGGGACCCCAGCATTTGGGCAGTACTAATGTGGGGAGGGCCGCGGGACTTGGCCCTTGTCCGTCGTCTCAGGCGCCTACCGAGTCTCGAAAAAATAGAGGCTGGTGGTGGTGCTTCTAGCCGCGAAGGGGTCATCCGTGGCCGGAAAGAGCAAAGGCACGAACCGTTTGTTTTGGGCAAAAGGATGCTAGGAAAGCAGTTTCCCAGCGATGGGCTCCTACGCCTTAATGCATCCTCGCTTCCGGTTAATGTGGATCCAATGGTCCACCGCCGTGACTCCGTTGATTTCTCCGCGTTCGCAGCCCCGCAACTGTTGATCAAGCAGAGTTGGCTTAAGGATTCAGCTCGTTTCGCGGCTCGGATTGTTGATAATTCCGACGGCAAGGCGGTGCTCTGCAGTCAAAGTTATGTTTCGGTGACGGTTAAACCGTGGCTTCGGCGATATCTCGATTCGGCGTGCCTCACCTACAACAGCGTACTCGCGGTCTATTACCTTCTACTTTCAAGTGGCCGCTTTGCGTTTGAGCGTGCAGAAGCGTTGAAGGAAGAGTTGATGCGCGTCCCAATTCCCGATCCGCGGTTCGGCATGCTCCGCGATCTGCATAACGCCACCGACATTGACGAGCGAGTCTCGGATTTGCTCGGACTTAAGCCCGCGGAACGGGTGCTTGTGGAAGATCTCATCCGGTATACACTTCCGGATTACAAGCATTCCACACGCAAGGCATATCGTGGAGACATTCCTCCGTCTCCGGGGCGGCGGCGCACCATCCGTACGACGAGTGATGGTGAGATCGAACCAGAGTTGGAGGCATATTGCGAGCAATTCCTGCGTGTCTTCGACACTGGTTTGGAAGCAGAGAACGTATGTGCGACAATATTTCAAGAAGCTGCCGGTGGTCGCCTGCCGGTGCGGATGGTCGCGATCCACTTGGACTGGCCGGGACACTCAAAGCGGGTGCGACTTGAGCCGATGGGAACATCCGGTCTTGTAGAGTTGCTTACCGGGCTAGATCGAATGCTTTCCGGTGCCAACCCGGAACAGGGTGGTGTGTTTTACCGGCGAGTTGCACGTGCGTACCACCACGTTCAGGCGGATGGACGGAAGGTGCCGACCGTGTACCTTATCAAGCCGGACCAAATTCGATACTGGACACGGTCATCTGCGTTGCGCGAGGCAGACGAAGTGGCCGCCGATGCCTTCCGGTGGGCACAGGACGCCGGTCCGGGCGGCGTAGCGTCATTAAGCACCTCGCCGTCCAACGAATAGGGATTGTCGATGCCTTCTCATAGGAATGTTGTATTAGGGAGTGCGACTCAATTTGCACCACCGGAATTTATGGGAGTCGCACAACGCCTGACAAGAAATGTCTCGGCTCAGATTGCTAAGTGCCTGTGGGAGGCGCACGATTTGTTGAAGGCCGAACTGCTCAACAAACCGTTTCGAGGAGCCAATGATTTCGTGATTGAGGATAGTATCACCGGTGAACTCGAACTGCGTATGCACCGCATATTGAGCGGCGATGAGCCATTCGATGTGCAACATCAGTCGTCGGAGTGGGAAACGTGCGCACCCGGTAGCACTCGTCCGCCGACGTACGACCTTGCCTTTGTGCTTCGAGCGAACTCACAGTCGAAGTGGCCTGTTGAGGCCAAAGTGCTTCGCACACCGGGGCAGGTCTCAGCATATGTTGCCGACTTGAAGCAGCAATTCTTGACCTGCCGGTATGCGCCGTTCTCTTCAGAGGGGGCGATGCTGGGTTATCTACTGTCTGGTACCACGGACGCTGCTTTCGCCGCCATCGAAGTAGCTATCCCGACTTCGCTTATCGATTACCCCGGTGCTGCTGGGCGGCCGCATAAAACCTCAGACCACAGCCGTACAGTACCTGTCGGTAAGCGCTATCCTGCCGTGTTCCGCTGTCACCATCTTCTCATGATGGTCTGAAATGATCCTGGGTAGGGCGTACAAGACTGCTCGAACTGCTTCCCGGCGGAGTGGGCGGGTGTTCTGCTCGACGAGGAGCCATTAGAACTTGATCCATCTCAGGCTACGCCCCGGGCAGTGGCGCGCGAAGCGGAGCGCAGGACCGGTCGTGGGGTGTTCTCTCTTGTGGCCCAGCGTGCCAGCTAGTCCTCGTAAGCGCCTGGCATGTCGCACGAAGTGCAGGAACGACGATATAGCCGCGGCGCCCGAGAGGGCGCCGCGGCGTGCGAGGGAGGAAGAATCCGGGGGAACGGAGCCGGACTACAGCCGCTCCTCCAGCCAGCGCCGCTCCGCGTCCAGCGCTTCGCCGCGGCGACGGAACGGCCCGAGCACCGGCCCCTCGCTCGGCGCCAGGTCCGCCGTCCAGCCACCTGCGCCGTCCGGCTCCACGTGGGAAGCCCGGCGGACCTCCACCGTGCCTTCCGCGGCCAGCGCCGCCAGCCGGTCGTCCCACAGGAACCGGATCACCCCCCCCGGCTCAACGACGACCAGCAGCGAGTCCGGCATCGGCGGGCGCCTCCTGGTACAGCTCCGGGGTGGGCCGGTCGCCGGTGGTCCTGCCCAGCGACGCCTCGATCCCGGCGGTGAGCGTCCTGCACCCCGGTCCGGCGACCCCCTCCGCGCGCACGGTGACGCCGGCCTCCCCGTCGATCTCCACGATCACGACTTCCACGGTGTCTCCCTCCTTCAGCGGGTGAGGCGGAGCCGGATCATCCCGTCGGCCCCGAGCTGTTCCTGCACGCCGAACCCCTGCCGCCGGGCCTCGCGCCGGGTGGTCTCGGCGGCGTACTCCTGCCGGAGCCGGGCGCACCCCGCGCCGACCTTCTCCTGCAGGCCGAAGCCTCCCATCCAGAAGTCCCAGAGCAGCGAGTAGCCCGGCCGTCCGTCGCGCCTGCGCACCACGCCGATCTCATAGGGCTCCGGTCCCGCCGCGTTCCCGAGCGGCAGCCGGATCGCGTGCTCGCACCTGCCCAGGTCCGCGGCGGTGAAGCCGGCGGGGAGCGGGTAGTCACCGAGGATCGCCCCGAACCAGCGGTACGTCCCCTGGCCCTGGACGAACTCCAGCCCCAGGCGCCGGGACGCCTCCGCCAGGGCGTCGAGGTCGCGGACCTCCAGCTCGATCTCTGCAACGTGGGACATAGGGTCGGTCTCCTCCGTGTTCAGGTGACGGGTGCTGCGCCGTCGCCGGCCGGCCCGGCGCAGCACCCGAGGGTCAGTCGACGACCAGGCTGATGGCGCGGCGCGGCCTGGGGACCATGAGGCCGTCCATCGCCTGCTGGATCTGGGTGAGTCCGCTGGCGACGGTCGTGCGCGTGTCGGCGTCGGTGCGCAGGTCGTCGGGCCGGACGCCCCGGACCAGGTCCTGGGCGCGGCCGACCAGCTCCTGGAGCTCGGAGTTGGAGCCGATGTCGAGCTGCCGGAACTCCGCGAAGAAGGCATTGAGGTTCGCGAGCGCGCTTTTCCGGAACACCTTCGGCTTGCCGTCCTCCTCGCCCGTCAGGCGGTCGGCCAGGCGTGCGACGAGGCCGTTAAGGCGCGCGAGAAACGCCTCCTCGGTGAGCCGCACCGCCTCGTCGAAGCGCGAGCGGATGCGCACGCACTCCTGCTCGTAGAGCTGCGGGTGCAGCCTGCGCAGGTAGCTCGGCGGCTCGAAGGAGGGGAAGTCCCACGTGATCGCGAACGCGTCGTCCACGCGCGCGGGGTAGTCGCCTTCGGAGAACAGCGACCCGAGGTCGTCGCGGGCGAGCTCCTGGAGGTCGGGGTACGCCCGGACGAGCCCGGCGACCGCCTCCCGGAGCTCCGCGCGGAAGTCCTGCATCCGCTGGTCGAACACGGCCACCTGGTCCCGCCGCAGCAGCCGGATCCCGGGCTCCGGAAAGGGCACGGTGATCGAGCGCCAGAACTCCGTCGCGGCGGCGTGGACGCGCATCACCGCCCGGAACGCGGGATGGCTGGTGTTGAGCAGCCGCTTGGTGCCCGCGAGGAGCCGTCGGTCGGCCGCGAAGCTGTCGGCGACCTGAGCCAGCTGCTCGCGGGTGAGGGCCTTCCGGGTGCCCAGCTTCTCGTGGTGCACCCGGCAGGCGACGGTGCGGTCCTGCAGCTCCGACGCGAAGTCGTGCGTCTCCTCGTCGTCCTGAAAGAGTGCCAGTGCGCTCGCCATGGTCAGTTCCGGCTGGGGTCGTGGGTGACGCGCCGGCTCCTGGGGGCCGGCGCCGGGCGCGTAGAGGGGTGGCGGTACACGCCCGGGGCGCTGGCGGAGAGGAACCGCCCGTCGGCGGAGCGGCGGAGCTGGTCGAGCTGCTCCGCGGAGGACAGGCTCACGGGGACGACGAAGCCGGCCGCCTCCGCGAGCGGGCAGCGCAGCCGCCACGCGATGTCGCAGCACTGCCGGATCTCCGCTCCCGTCCATCCGTCGCCGCGCGG
This sequence comes from Longimicrobiaceae bacterium, assembly GCA_035696245.1. Lineage (NCBI taxonomy): Bacteria > Pseudomonadati > Gemmatimonadota > Longimicrobiia > Longimicrobiales > Longimicrobiaceae > Longimicrobiaceae bacterium. The sequence goes on from DASRQW010000115.1 coordinate 4,833, forward strand.
GAGCGCTCCGTCTGCGGCGAGCCCGTACTTGCGCAGCCAGATCTCCCAGATGCGCGCGCGCTCGGCGTCCGTCGGGATGTCGAAGAAGTAGGTGCCGAGCCCGAACCGCCGCCGCAGCTCCGGCGGCAGGCTGGTGATGCTGTTCGAGGTGGCGAGCCAGAGGGAGCGGCCGTTGCTGACGGACGTGACGACCTTGAGAGCCGCGCGCAGCTGGCGCTCGCTCTCGCCCACCAGGCTGCCCTTCACGCCGCCGAGGTCGAGCTGGATCGTCGGGATCCCCGCCTCGTTCCCGCACGCCTTCGCGACCATGGACTTGGCGCTCCCCGGCGGGCCCACGAAGAGGGCGCCGACCGCCTCCTCGTCCTGCATGTAGCTCAGGATCGTCCCGAGCTGGTCCTGCGAGACGCCGCTGCTGTCCGCGCCGTCGCCGCTCGCCCCGGCCAGGAACTTCTCGATCTCGTCGAGGAAGACCACGGCGCCCGGGGGCGAGCTGCCCGCGAGCACGCGCCCGAGGAAGCCCTTGATCGTCTCGACCCCGCCGACGTCCGCGAAGCGGCTCCCCCCGCGCTGCACCTTGAGCCCGGGAGTGAGCTCGATCTGCCGCCGCTTGTGCTCCCACACGGCGTCCACGTCGAGCCCGCCGGGGGTGAGGCTCATCGCCGCTACCTGCTCGGCCTGGAACGCCGGGAGGCCCTGTACGGCCTCGATCGCCGCGGCCACGTCCTCCTCGTGCGGCACCAGCTCCGCGGCCGCGTACACCTCCCGGACGATCACCTCCAGCGCGGCGGGGCCCGGAAGCGGGTCGTCCAGCACCATCACGTCGCCGGAAAGCTCCGGCGGCAGGTCGAGCGCGGGGGCGAGGAGCACGACGGTGCGCCGGTCGTGCTTGAACTCGTCGCGCAGGTTCCAGAGCGCCTGGATGACGGGGGGGCTGGTGATCCACCGGTTGGCCATGTGGACCCAGAGGACCGACTCCTCGGGGAGGCGCTGCGCCTGGGTGAACAGCTCCAGCGGGTTGGCGACGGTGGGGTCGTACGCCGTCCCGAGCACTTCCTGGCGGGCCGCGTGGCCGGCGTCGTTGCGGCCGCGCATCCCGCGCGCGCCGTCCCACTCGAGCTGCGGGACCTCCGCCGCCAGCTCGCGGCCGATCGTCTCGATGGTGGCGGCCGGGTCAGGCGTGGTGACCGCCACCAGCGGGACGCTGACTCGCCGCGCGGCCTTGAGCGAGCGGACCAGGCCGCGGGCGCGGTGGTCCTGCGCGCCCGTCCCGTCCAGCGGCGGGTCGGGGGCCGGTGGTCCGGCCGGATGGGCTCTTGCGATCATTCTCCTCTGGGGAGGGGATGGATGTCTCGCCCCGGCGCCGCTCGCGGCACCGCGGTGCCGGCGGAGCCGCCGGTCGGCACCCCGTTCTCGCCGGGAGCGGCCCGTGGCCGCGGCGGAGCGCGGCCACGGGTGGGGCGCGCCGGCCCGGGGGCGAGCGGGCGCGGGCGGGCTGGCGGAGCGGCGCGGCTCAGCCGCTCGCCTCCAGCTCCAGCGCGTCCCCCTCGCCGCGGATGGAGCCCAGCCACACCTCGAGGCCGCCGATGCGCGGCTCGGCGGGGAGCGCTCCGGGCACGGCCACGAGCGGCGCGTCGGACTCCGTGAGCCGGACGACGAGCGCGGACGCGAGCGCCCGAGCCGCGTCCGGTCCGTCCGCGCAGGCGACCTCGAACGCGGCGTGCGCCGGGTACGTGAAGTGGTACGGCCCTCCGTCCCGCGCCTGCTCCCTGCCGGCGCCGGCGGTGGGCACCTCCGGGACGTCGGCGGATCCGACGGGCGGGCCGGCGTGCCTCTCGGCCGCACCCGCGAGCGAGCGCAGCACGTGCGCGGCGCCCAGCAGCACGCTCGCGCACAGCGCGCGGAGGCGGCTCCGGCCGGGAGTGGTGTCCAGGTCGTGTGTCATGGAATCCGGTTGTGTGGGAGGAGAGCGGCAGGACGGATCAGGGCTCGCGGACCACGTCGCGCGGCTCCTTGTCCTGGCGGAAAGCAACGAACACGGGCGACCGGAGACGGCCGTCCGCGGTCCAGTCGGCGAAGCGCACCTCGGCCACGAGGCGGGGCTCCGTCCAGCGCACCGGATCGTCGAGCGCTGGCCGCGCAGCGAAGGCGCACCGCGGGCACTCCAGGGGGCGAAGGCGCTGGTGCGCATCCGCCAGGTCCCGGCGTGTGAAGCCGGAGCCGACCGACCCCGCGTAGACGAGATCGCCTCGTCCGTCGTGGTAGCCGAGGACGAGAGCGGCGAACTCGCGGTGCTCCGAAGCGGAGACCGTGAAGCCCGCGACGACGAACTCCTGCCGCCGCGCGGCCTTGATCTTGAGCCAGGCCGCCGCCCGCTGGCCGGGCAGGTACCGGGAGTCCGCCCGCTTGGCGACCAGCCCCTCCCAGCGCTCCGCCAGCGACCGCGCGAGCAGGGCGGGGCCATCCTCGTCCTGCTCGCCCAGGCGGATCCCGGAGGGTGGATCGGACAGCAGCGCCTCCAGCACCTGCCGGCGCTCGGCGAGAGCCCGGTCCAGGAGGGCGGCGCCCCCCACGGAGAGCACGTCGAAAGTGACGAGCGCCGCGGGGATGCGCAGCGCGAGCATCCGCACCCGGAACGGCTGCTCCACACCCAGGCGCGACTGGAGCACCTGGAAGCCGGCGAAGCCGTCGCCCGTGGTGCTGACGATCTCGCCGTCGACGAGGAAATCGCGGCCGACGCCGGCGCGGAGTGCGCGAAGGGGCTCGACCACGTCCGGAAACTGCCGGGTGAGGGAGTTCCCCTTCCGGCTCGTCAGCGTCACGCGGTCCTCGCGCGCGTAGGCGAGCACGCGGACCCCGTCGTACTTGGGCTCGAAGAGCCACCCGCGCCCCGCGGGCAGGACGGGCGCGGCTTCGGCGAGCATCGGCTGGATCCCGATCATGGCCGCGTCAGGCCGCCTTCCTGGCCGCCAGCGAAGCGCGCAGGACCGCCACCAGGTCGATCACGTCGGTCGCTTCGCGGGCGGGCGCGGCGGTGAACTCGACCTCCTCGCCGCGTACGCGCGCCTCGATGATCCGCTCCAAGTTGGCGCGGTACTCGTCCGTCCACGCTGCCCCCGCCAGGGTGCCGCCGAAGCCCGCGACCAGCTGCTCCGCCAGCGCCAGCTCCGCGGGGTCGTGCATCTCGTCGGGGAAGGCGAACTCCGCCGCCACCAGCTCGTCGGGCCAGTGCATGAGATGGAGGACCAGCGCGGAGCCCGAGACGCGCAGCGCCGCGATCTGCTGCTTGGTCTTGAGGGCGATCTTGCCGACGGCGACCCTGCCCGTGCGCCGGACCGCTTCCCGCAGCAGCGCGTAGGTGCGCGCGCCCTCCGCCTTCGGGACGACGAAGTACGGGGTGTGGAAGAAGCGCAGGTCCACCTCGCTCTCGGGGAGGAAGAGTTGGATGTCGAAGCTCCTGGACAGGGGTAGCGCGGCGCGCTCCATGTCCTCCTCGCTGAGGACCACGTACTCCCCGGGCGCGACCTCGAAGCCCTTGGCGAGGTCCGCGAAGGCGAGATCCGCGTCGTCCTGGCTGCAGCACCGCTTCATGGCGATGGGGACGCGGTGCTCGGGGCAGAGCTGCTTGAACGACAGGTCCTGCTCGCGGACGCTCGTGTAGAGCGCGACGGGGATGTTCAGCAGCCCGAAGCCGAGGGTGCCGTTCCAGACGCTGCGTGCCATGCGACCGATCCTGTTCGAGGGGAAACGACGTCGGCCGTCCCGGCGGGGTGCCGGGACGGCCGCGGTGTCTGGAGTGGATCGCCCTTCCGTTCTCGGGCGGAGCGGCCCGCGGCCGCGCCCCCGGGCTGCCCCACTACGCGGCGAGCGCGTCCGGCGCACCCGCCACCCCCGCGCCGCCGGCCCTCCGCGACCGGCCCGTGGAGCGGCCGAACGGGAGGAGGTCGGCGTCGTCGGGCATCGCCGCCTGCTGCGGCGCGACCAGCATCCCCGCCTTCGCGAACGAGAAGTAGCCGGCGTCCCCGACGATCACGTGGTCCATGAGCATCAGGTCCAGGGTCTCAGCCCCCCGGCTGAGCTGGTGCGTGGTCATCCGGTCGAAGGCGGACGGCGTGGGGACACCCCGCGCGTCCGGGTCGTTGTGCACCAGGACGACGCGCGGGGCGTGCTCGCGCAGTGCGGGGCGGAACACCTCGCGCGCATGCACGAGCGCAGCCGACCGCAGTCCCCGGCTCACGACGAACTCGCGCACGATCTCGTTCTGGTGGTTCAGCACCAGGGTCCAGTACTCGGTCCTGTCCAGGTCGCGCATCCGCGAGTGCACGCGGCGGAAGATCGAGTCCGAGTCCACGATGCGGGTGCCCGGCGCGAGGGCCGGCTCCGTCGCGAACCGGCGCGCGAACTCCAGTGCGGCGAGGATCCGCGCCGTGGCCACGGGCGTGATGCCGGCGGTTGCGCAGATCTCCGAGGCCGTTGCCCGCCCCATCCGGCGCAGGGGACCGCGCCCGTCCACCGCCGGGAGACCGCACATGAGCTGGATCGCGGCGGCGTCTGCCCGGGCGCGCCCCAGCCCCGGCTCGAGGAGGATGGACAGCAGCTCGTGCAGCGCGAGGTCCCCGGGGTCGTGGGTCAGGATCCGGCCGCCGGGCGTCGTCTCCCCGTGCCGGCGCCGGTGCCTGTGGAGCGCCTTCTGCGCCGCGTCCGCTGCGTCGGCGTCGATGGATCCCACGGCGGGTTCGAGCGGGAGGGTCATTCGCCCCCTCCTTTGGCCGGAGGCGGGCACGCGGCGGCCGGCTCCGGTTCGCCCACGAGCTCCAGGACGTAGCCCGCCGCGGCGAGGCAGGCTCGTACGGCTTCCACCCGCTCCGAGCCGCCGAAGATGCCGCCGCGCTCCTTGGCCACGACGGCCAGCACCGCCGCGTCCGCCGCCGTGAATCCGACGAGGCCCGACCCGCCGGGGCAGCGGGTGACGCGCACTGCGTCCGGAGGCCGGACGAAGCGTGCGCCGCGCGGCCCCAGCGGGACCAGGTTCTTGGGATCCACGCCTGCCCGCCACTCGGTGCGTGGGGGGTTGCTGTGGGCGGGGCCCTCGAAGTCCACGCCCGCGAACGACGAGGAGTTGCCGCGCCGGTGGCGGACATACGGTACGTCCAGGCTGGCGACCACGCCCGCCATCCCCGGCTCCAGGACGCATTCCGGGTTCCCGGCATAGCCGCTGTAGTACGCCTCGACCGCCTCCCGCACCGTGACGCGCATCCCGACGTGGAAGCGCTCCCAGATCTTCGCGGGACGTTCGTTCCGCCCCAGCGGCCGCAGCGGGGCGCTCACTCCGCCCCGCCCGCGTCGGCGGCCTGGCGGCGGTGCTGCGCCTCCAGGTAAGCGTGGACCTCGGGGCCCAGGCCGTATGCTTCGACGAACGCGAGCAGACGGTCGAGCACTCCTTCGCGGTCTTGCCCGGCCTTCAGCACCAGCGGCTCGATCCGTCTCCATCCGGTGGCCGCGCTCGCGCGCATGTCCTGCAGGGCGAGGATGCCGTCCTCCGGACCGGAGGGCGCGTCATGGTCATTCTCGACCGGGATGAGGTACCCGGTGTCGGCTCCCCTCCGGTGGCCCTCGACGAAGACGATCGAGTCGTAACCGGGGGTGATGGGTTCGATGCAGCGCACCACGACGTACTCGCCGCCGGGCGGGAGCTCGCACCGCGGGGAAGCCGGCCGGATTCGCTCGCCCGGCTCGAACATCTTGAACCGAATGGTGAAGGTGCGGAATTCGTATCGCATGGATCGGATTCGGGGTGAGGGTGCACGCGCGAGCCCGACCGGGACGCGCCTGCGTGGGGGCAGTCGTCCGGCCGAGGAATCGTCGGCCGCCGGCGGGTGGCGAACGGGCCCGCGGCCGGACCCCGCCGGGAGCGTTACCGGCTGCGGAAGAGAGCCCCGTCGTGCGCGATGGCGAGCAGCTCGCTGCCGGCCTCAGCCCCTGTCCACACGCCGAAGAAGCCCGACCGGTCGCGGATGGAACGGGCGAGGGCGGCGGCGTCCGCCTCTGTTCGCTCGCCGTGATGGGGGTCGTAGTCGCGGAGGTCGCGGAGGTCGCCGCTGCGGTACATGGTGGTCCGGGTGAGGGTCTATGCTGCGGGGAGCGGCGCGAGGTCCAGCTGCTCGGCCAGGCGGCAGTCCACCATGCGCAGCTCGCCGGTCTCCTCGGCGGCGGCCAGCTCGGTGCGGGTCCGCCACTCCCGCTCGCACGCGATGCACCGCACGAGGCGGGTGGGGAAGTTCGGTACGTGCGCGATCCCCAGCGCGCCCTCCGGACAGGCGACGTGCTGGATGTACCAGGCTTCGCTCCGGCGCATCACGTCCCGGTGGACCGCCGCCGAGTGGAGGCGGCCCTGGCGGCGGTGTTCGAGGAGCGATGCCGGGGGTTCGCGCGTGCTGAGGAACATCAGGAGGTCGGACGGCGCGGCGCGTGCGCCCGGCGGCAGGTCGTCGCGCGGGCGGTTCCACTCGTCGAGCAGCTCGCGCGCTCGCGCCCTGGGCAGCTCGCGGAGCCGGGCCCGCGCCCGGCGCCACTGGTCCGCCCACTCCTTCCGCGCAGCCCGCCAGGCGCTTTCCGCCGCGGCGGCCTTCCGCGCCCTGTGCTCTTCGAGGGAGGGCACGGGCGGCGCGGCGACGATGTCGGCCAGCAGTCCCCAGGTGCGCACGTGGCGCGCGAGCCTCCCGGCGATGCTCCGCTGGTAGCCCGAGATCGCGTGTCGGGTGAGCGGACCGGGGCCCATGGGGTGGACGAGGCGTTCGACCTGCCTGGCGCGGCATCTTCGCAGGATGAGGAGCGGCCGCGCGGGCTCGCGATCCAGGCCCTCCTCGGCGTCCGGGCAGGGCGCCGCCCGAGTCCCGGATCGGCGTGCGATCACGGCTCTTCCCCCTCGCCGGGAGCCGGCCCGGCCTGTCCCGCGGCTCGCCACAGCGCCGCCGGATCCACGCCCGCCGCGACGAACCGGTGGCTCGTGGGCCCGGTCCGGATCGTGGCGACCCAGCGTTCCTCCCCCGGGATGCGTAAGACAGTCCGAGTGGCATCACGGTAGATCTCGTAGCCGGCGAGCAGTCGCAGGGCGGGGAGGTCGCCGCTCGCCGGGGCGGCGCCCCGGTCGGGCCCTACCACGGGCGGGTGCGGAGCGGTACCCGATGGCACAGGATGGATGACCACGGCCACGGGCTCCTTCTCCGGTCCACCGAAGTCGATCATCATCTGCCCCTGCATCTTCGCGCCGCGCCTCCGTCGTCGTTGGGCAGCTCCCTCGCGTATCGCGGCTGCCTCCGCAGCCGCGGGTGAGCGAGGGGCCAAGGGCTGTGCGGATCGGACCCCCCTCCCGTTCTCGCCGGCCGGGCGCCGCCGCGCCCGAGAGCTACGGGACTGCCGGGTACCGGCGCTTCGGGTACGGCAGGCCGCCACCGTGGAGCGCGGCCAATCGGGCCCCGGCCGACGGGTCCAGCCCGAGGACGTAGGCGAAGTTTCCCGGATGCCGCACCCGCCGGAAGGGCGGCAGCCCGCACACACGGTCGGTCCAAGCCCTCCAGCTCTCGCCCCGTGCCCGCGCGGGGGCTCCGTAGGCGCGGAGCTGCCGCACGGCGTAGTCGATCCCCTTCTCCTCCGAGCGGATCTTGGACAGGGTACGCGCGCTCACGACCGATCCGTCGGGCGCCAGGAGCACCCAGCGCGGGCGCGCGCGTCCGGCGAAGAGGCTTCCCTTGGCCTGGTAGATCGTGCCGTAGTGGGCGCCCTTGCTCAGCTCGCCGCCTGCAGTCCACCGCTCCAGCGGATCCGCGAAGGAGAGCACCGCCCGGCACCCCTTCTCCCGTCGGAGCGCCGCCAGCGCCCGCTTGAGGAACCACGTCTCGCCGTTGAAGCGCACAGACGGCGCGCAGGCGAACCGTCCGAGCTCGACGGCGCGGGCGTGGTCCGCACCGGTCCACCGCGGCAGCACCGCCTGCGACATGGGCACGGAGAACACGGCGACCCCCGCCAGGATGGGCCCGGGACCCCAGAGGCCCACGGAAAGGCGTGCGGCCGGGAAGCTGGCGGAGTAGTGCTCGCGCACCACGAAGCTGCGCGCGAGCGCCTCTGACACGACATCGACCGTGTATCCGTCGGGGCGAAACACGTCCACGGGCGTCACCCAGCGCTCACGGCGGCGTGCCCACCGCTTCTCGAACGGGAAGAGGGAAAGCTGTGTCATGAGCGGCGGGTATTCCTCCAAAACGAAGCGCCCCGCACCGTCGGGTGACGGGCGGGGCGGGGAAGGCGGGGCAGGTCCTGGGGTGCTGCTCACTGCGGATGGCACCGCCGGTGCCCGCTCGGGCTTCAGAGGGGTGGAAGCTCCCAGTCCGCGCTGTCCAGGGGATGGGGCCGCACCGGCGTGGCGACGAGCGAGCCGAAGGCATCGAGCAGCCCCTCCGGCGTCTCCGTCACGGGTCCACCGAGGATCGCTTCCACCTCGCCTGCGCTCCAGACCCCGGGCTGCGCGGCGGGCTGGAGCTGGTACCGGGGTGCGAGCATCTGCCGCACGACGCTGTCCATTTTGTCCATTTCAGACGTCAGCCACCGCTCCATCTCCACCATCGGGATGGCCGTTCCTTCGTCGTTGGCGTCCGCGATCATCTCCTCCACGAGAGGGCGCTGCAGGAGGCGCGCGGCCAGGAAGCACACGCGTCCGTCTGCCGCCGTGCGCGGTCCGCGGTGGCGGAGGTGCTCCAGGGCGACCTCCAGGGCGTTCAGTGCCAGCTCGTAGGCTCCGGGCGAATGGTTCCCCCAGTCGAAGGGAGCGGCGCCGCCGCCGGCGACCACGTGGGGCACGTTCGTGCAGGCGACTCTGCGGAGGCCGGCGCCCGACGGGAGCCACCGCCGCTCGAAGACGAAGGCAACCAGCGGGGAAGGCTCGGCAAGCGCCCGCTCAAACGAACGCGGATCATCCTCGGAATCGTGTTTCATCGGCCCCCGGCTTCAGTATCCGCAGTTGGTCCAGAGCCCGTCCGCGGCGGTCTCGACGTCGCCCGCCGTCCCCGTGCTGGAGAGGAGCCGCGCGAGGCGCCCGATGCCTAGCCCGCGCGCGTGCTCCTCGCGCAGGCTGATCCACTCACCCAGCAGGTGGTCCCTCCCGCCGGGAAGCCCGCTCGCCCAAGCCGCCGTCCGGATCGCTCTCGTCGCGTACGGCGACGAACCGGCAGAGCAGCGCGGTGCCGGGGTGCACGCCAACGGCTTCGGCCACGTGGGTGCGCGCGATCGCGGATGCGAGCTTCTTCGGCGCTGGCGGGGGTGAGGAGGTGCCGGGAGGCAGTCGAGCCGGGTGCAGCGGCGCCTGGGGGAGGGCGCTGTTGATACCCCGCGGCTCGCCGGGGGAGACGCTGCGCGCGTGCAGCGACGGCTGTCCAGCCTGCGGAAGAGGGCCAGCCAGAGCGGCGGCTACTCCTGGCCGCGCCGCTCCAGGGCGCGAGCGTGGCGGCGAAGGCCCGCCAGCAGGTCGTCGGCGTAGGCGGGATGGCCCGCCAGCAGCACCACGGACTCTGGCGGCGTCGCGGCTTCCAGCTGCTCGACCGCGCGGAGCACGACCTCAGCGCGGACGGCTTCCGGCGACCTGGCCGCCCTGCGGTGCCGCAGCTTCCGCTCGGCCCGGTCCCATGCCTGCAGGTGCGCGGCGGCCGCCTCGGTCGCCGATGCCCAGCCGCCGTCGACCCGAACCAGTCCGCGCCCCACCAGCGCGCGGAGCACGCGGCCGTCGACGTGGTCCGCGAGGATCGGGGCCGTCTGGCGGATCATGCTCCGGAGCACCTCTTCCTGCGCATCGCTCAGGCGCGCCCGGCCCGGGTCCGCGCCGGCCTGGTCCGGTGCCTGGCCACCCGCCGATTTCAGGACCGCGTCGCCGGCGGAGGTGGTGCGGATGGAGCTGCCCGCGACCCGCGCGAGCCCGCGGGAGACGAGCGCGCGGAGGGAACGCCCGTCCGCTTCCTCCCGCGGCAGCGAGCCGCGGGTTGCGAGGGTGCGGAGTAGGTCCAGCTGGTTGGAGCTCAGTGACACGTTGGGACAACGGCGAAGGGGACCGGACAGCGGAGGGGAGGCGGACAAAGTAGGCGTCCGCCTCCCGCGCCGGAAAGGCGCTCCCCTCACGCGGCCTCCGCCAGCGGCTCCGGTGCGTCCGCGACGGCGAAGTGCTGGACGAAGACGCCGAGCGCATCGTGCGAAACGAGGTGGAGGAAGTTGCCGGCGGGCTCGTAGGCGACCGCGCCCTGGAGGCTCGGGCGCATCAGGTGGGTCCGGTCCCGGCCGAGCTTCGCCCCGCGCACCTCGATCCGCCCATCCCGTCGGAGATGCAGCACCCACTTTGCGCCGTCCGCGCCCTTGAGCGGGATCTTCTCGCCCACGCGCAGGTCCTGCAGCAGCGCCTCGGGCGTGGCGTCCCGCGCCTCCCGGCTCCCGAACGCCCAGCGGATGCGGTGCGCCTCGCTGGTGGTCAGGTCGAGCCCGCTCACCAGGCGGCCGTCGTCGGCCGTGAACTGCAGGTAGCGCCGCGTACGGGGCTGCCCGTCGGAGTCGGGGCCGCGGGCGCGCTGGATCCGCGTCATGTGCTCCGTCACGTGCCCCTGGGCGATGACGCCGTGCTCGCCGTCCTCGTAGCGGACGTCGACCAGGGTCATGGGCGGGGTCGCGGGAAGCGGCCGCTCGCGAAGAACGGATCCGCGGGCGCGGCCGGTACGGCGGGCGGAGAGCGCTTCCAGCGTCTCGATGGTGAGCAGCGCGTCCCGCTCCTCCTCCCAGAGGGCGAGGGCGTGGTGCGAGTCCTCCATCGGGAACATCAGCATCTCCAGCAGGAAGTGCCGCATCTGGGTGCCCTCCTCCGGCCGCAGCTTCGGAGTCCACACCACGGCGCCGCTGCTGGTCTTCTGGCGCTCCAGGAACTGGCTGCCCGTGAAGTACGCACGCTGGCCCGCCTCCAGGCGCTGCACCGCGTTCTTCATCGCCTCCAGCGCGATCCCGCCCGACATGTCGAACTGGTCCAGGGCGTCGGTCCCGGTCGCCTCCGCGGAGCCCTTGCACGTCGCCCCGAGCGAGGCCATCCGCGCGGCGATCGTGCTCGCGAACTTGCGCTCCCCGGCCGCGGTCGAGGCCATCAGGACGATCTCCGGCGCGGAGCGCTGCCCGGTGCGGTCCACGCGCCCGAGCTCCTGCTTGAAAAGGTCGGCCGACCACTCGTAGTCGGCGGCCAGCATGGTCCGCGGGTGCCCGTTGGTGTCGTGGAGGCTGATCCCCACCTTGCCCGCCTTGCTGATCAGCGCCACCCGGCGCGTGCCGGCCTGGAAGTCCCCCATGCGCTGCGTCCGGAGCCGCGCCGGGATGCGTCCGGTGATCGCGGCGACTGCGGACGCGCCGAAGTGCTGCGTGACGACCCGCACCGGGTCGCGGAGCCGCGGCAGCGCGCGCACGCGCTCCCGCAACTCCTCCCGGGCTAGCAGGGCTTCTGGGATCTCGCCCAGGTCGCGGTACACCGTCTCGTTTCCGTCGGTCTCCTTCGTGATCTCCTGGACGTTGATGCGGTTGATCGCCGACTCCAGGCGGCGGTTGACGGCGTGCTCCTGAGCATCGGCGCCCAGCGCCTCGCAGTCGTCCTCGTCGCCGGCGACCGAGTGGACGCTGATGACCACCTGGCGGCCCTCGGCCAGCGCCAAGTCCGCGCGGGCCAGGACGGCGTCGAGCCGGAGATCGAAGAGCAGCTGCTTGAGGTACGACTGCACCATCGCGCGGTCGAGCCCCTGCGTCTTCACCTTCTGGTTCATCGCGCCGAACTGCCGCGACGCGAGAGAGAGGTCGCGGCAGATCGCCGCCGCCTCGTCGTACCGACGGCGCGCCGTGGGGTCGCTGAGCAGGTCGATCCACTCGACGGCGAAGGTCACGCCCCCTCGCCAGAGGTCGCGGGACATGTAGTGCCCGGACGCCTGCAGCTCGCGCATCACCTGCTCGGTCTCCGCCGGCGTCGTGCGGATCGTGAAGGCGTCGTTCCGGCGCACCATGAAGCGCCGCTTCCCCTCCTTCGCTGCCTGGTCCGCGTCCACGCCGGCGGTGTCGCCCAGGGCGGTGCTCTCCTGCAGGTGCGCACGGACGGCCCGGTTCGACGCGTCGCTCTCTCCCTCCTTCTCGGGCTCGCCCTTCCCGGTCTTCTTCTCGATCCAGAGGTCGAACGCGCCCACGCGCCACTGCCGCAGCCCGTACAGGTAGCAGAGCTGGTCGAGGGTCACCGCGGGCGTCGCCGTGAAGTACGCGATCTTCGGGGTGTAGGCGAGCATCGCCTCGTGCAGCGCCGCCCACGCGAGGCCGCGCTTGCTGTCCGCGATGTTGGCGTACTCGTGCGCCTCGTCGGCCAGCCAGACGGTGGGCCGCACGTCGAGGAGGGCGGGGGCGAAGTCCGCGAAGTTGTACGAGTGGGCCAGGTAGACCGTGGGACCGTCGGGGCGGGGGAGCACGCCGCCCTCGCCCTTGGCCTCAACGTAGTTCGACACCTCGATGAACTGCGCCGGGAACGGCCCGTGCTCGTCGCCGGAGGCCACGCGCCGGAGCTCGTGCTCCAGGTCCCGGATGTTCGTCTCGTTCTTGGTGGTGACGAGGATCCGCGCCTCTCCCTCATGGATCGCCTCCAGCACCAGGAGGGCGAGCTCGCGGCTCTTCCCGACGCCCACGTCGTCGGCGCACAGGAACCCGTGGCGCCGGTCCCAGGCGTCGAGCACCCGAAGGCTGAGCTCCGCCTGCTCGTCGCTGGCCCCTCCTGCGGCTCCCGAGCGGCCCCACGCGTCGTCCGCGAGCGGGCTCTCGAATCCCTGCCGTACCACCGGCGGGGGCGGCATCCCTGCCATGCTCCGCGTCTGCACGACGAGCCGCGGGTGGGGGGCACGGTGTTCCCGGAGGGAGACGGCGAACGGTGCGAAGACGGCGCTCCTCTCCGCCTCCGCGCGCTCGCGGTCCTCTCGCTCCCAGTCCGGCACGGCTCTCGGAGGCGGCGGGGAGGCGAACACGATGTCGAGGGCAGCCCCGACGATCACCGGGGGTGTGCGCCGACCCGTGGCTGGGCAGTCGTCGCCCGAAGGATCGTGGGCTGCGCCGGCCGCATCTCGCGGCTCCTCCGCAGCTCCCACAACTCCGGGGTGGGGATCGGGCGCGGCTGCGGCCGATTCGCCTGCGCATGCGGGGACGGGCGGGACCGACCCCGCCGAGACGTCAACCGCCAGCGATGGAGCGCCGCCGGATACCGCGGTGACCGGGCTGACCGTGGACAGCTGCTCCGCGGCGGCTTCGATGGCTTCGCTCCACGCCTCCCACGACGGCTCGGCCACAACGACGCGGGCGACGGCACCCGCGGTCTTTCCCTGGACCGCGACCAGGAGCATGGCGTCGCGTAGCGCGCCGCGGGTCCGGTAGGACGCCGCCGGGCAGCCCAGGTACAGCAGGGGCGTGTGGTGCTCGCCCAGCCAGCGCCGGAAGTCGCTGCCGGCGTCGGAGAGCGTGCTGGCGGGAAGCAGCGCGACGAGGAGGCCGCCCGGATTCAGGCTGCGGAGGTGCGCCCCGGCGAAGCGCTGCGCGATGTTCGTCGCAGCGAACTCCGTGGCCCCGCGGCCGCCGTGTCCTCGGTTCATCGCCCCGAACGGAGGGTTGGAGAGCACCGCGTCGAAACGCGCCGGGTCCAGCGGCAGGCGCAGCGCGTCCCGGCCGGTCGGCTGAAGGCCGAGCCAGGACAGCACCTCCCTGCGGCGCGCATCGGTCTCGTTGACGCGAAGCGACAGGCGGCCGAGCGGCAGGAGCGCCCGCGCCAGGCTTCCGGTTCCCGCGCAGGGCTCCAGCACCGTGCGGATGGAAGCGGCTGCGGAGACGAGATAGGCGGCCGACTCCGCGATCGGCAGAGGGGTGGAGAACTGCGCCTGCGCGCGTGCCGCCTCGGTCAGCGCCCGCCCGTGGAACCACTCCGCCTCGCGTTCGCGGGTGCGGAGAAGCCGCTCAGACAGCACCAGCCCGGCGAGATCAGCCCGCAGGACCCGGTGCGCCGCGCCTTCGAGGGCGTCGTACACGTCGTCCAGCGTCCAGGCGCCGGCGGGAGTGTACGGGGTGCCCGTGACGCGCGTGCCCCATGCCACCGCCTCGCCTGGGGTGCGGAACGGAACGCCGCGGCTCAGCTCTTCGAACGCGGCATCGAGCAGGCGGTGGAGCGGCAGTGCCGGGTGGGAGGCGGGTGCGACCGCTGCAGAGGCGCGTACGCGTGGAGAGAGCGAGGAGAACAGGTCGAATTGCATCAGGCGCGGAGTCGGTGCGGTGCACGGCACCGCCCTCGGCTGGCGCCGGGGCAGACCGCAGCAGCGTGGAAGCACCGAGGTCCGTTCTCTCCATCGCGCCGGGCAGTCACGGTCCCCGCCCGCGGGCGGGGCGTCCTGGTGGGGGGAACGCAATCAACCCGGCACCGCAGCTGGTTGCGGACCCGGGTAATCAAGAGGTCGGCCTCCCCGCCCGCAGCACGGTTCCTCGCGGTATCTACGGGAGGGACGGAACGAGGCGGATCCCGGCTTTTATGCCGGACCGCCCCGTGGGAAAGAGGACGCGGCAACCAGGCCTGAACGTGGCGAGCAGCGCCTCGCGCAGCGGTTCCTGAGCAGGGCGGGCGGGGCTTGTCCCTCCTGAGTCCTGTACGCGCTACCCACGCCCTACCCGCCGGTACCTCACTTCCGACTGAACCAGATAGGTGCGCATCGCGGGATCTTCCGCGAGCCGCTTCAGGACTTCGCCGATGAGTGCCCGCGCTCTGGCCGAAGCGCGCGCCCCGGCATGGTCCGCCGCCGCGAGCACCGCCGCCACGCGGCGCCGATCTGCTTCAAC
>DASRQW010000116.1 GCA_035696245.1 Longimicrobiaceae bacterium
TCGTCTTCGAACTGCGGGCGATCGGGTCTGTAGATGTGCATCGAGCCCTGCGCGACGCTTCGCATCTTCCATCTGCCGCACATCGTCCGAATACCTGCGAGCGTCCATCGCATCAGAATCGACGCGTTCGGTAGATGTACATCACCCGAGGGTCATCACGGGGATGGACATCGCACGGGCCGCTGTCCATCTACCGAACCGAGGACGTGAGGGCAGATGCGCATCTCCCGATTCCCCTCGTTGTTTCCTTTCGATGAGCTAGGGGACCGCGATCCAGCGACGGCCGGTGGGAGGTGTGACGGGCTGCGGCAGGGTCTGGAGATAGGCGATGAGCGCGTCGAGGTCGACGAGGCCGGTGGATGTCGCACGGCCCTCGCGCAGGGAGACGAAGCGGTCGCCGCCCGATGCCACGAACTCGGAGAGGCCGAGCGTGACGTGGTCCGCGTCCGTGACCGTGCGCCCGTCCGCCAGGCGGATGGCGCGGATGCGCGAGCCCTGCGGCGCGCGTGGCGCGTACGCGACCGTGAGCCCGGAGACGTGGGCGTTCACGCCGCCCTCCGCCGTCAGCCCCGCCTCCAGCGCCCGCCGGAGCTGCTCGCCGGTGACGCCGACGCGCACGAGGGCGTTCTGGAACGGCTGGAGCTGGAAGAGCGTGCCGTAGGTGAGCGGGCCCGCCGGCATGTCCTGCCGGATCGAGCCGTTGTTGACGATGCTGGCCTGCGCGCCGGTGCGCGCGCGGAACGCGTCGGCCATCAGGTCGCCCAGCGCGAACTCGCCCGTGTCGGCCTTCGGCATGGGCACCGCGAACGACACCAGCACCCGCTCCGTGATCGGCCGTATCGCGCGGTCCCAGTCGCTGACGATGCGCTCCACCGCCGCGTTCGGGGTCGCGGAATCTGCAGACGGCGTGCGGATGGCGCGGTAGAGCACGGAGGTGTGCCCGCCGCGCCGCTCCAGCTGCGTGATGCTGAACGCGTTTGCGTACGAGATGGATTCGACCACGGGGATGCCCTTCTCCCACGTGAGCATGCGCTCGTGGCGGTGGCCGGCCAGCATCAGGTCCACCGGCCGGGCGAGCTGGCGCGCCACCTCCAGCACCTCGCCCGTGCACCCGGCGGACTCCTGCTCCGGCAGCGTGCCCGGCCGCTCGCAGATGCCGCCCACGTGCATGGTGACGACCACGAAGTCCGCCCCCGCCACGCGCGCCTCGGCCGCGTACCGGTCGATGGCCGGCGCCGCGGGCCCGAACTCCAGCCCGTCCACGCGGCCGGCCATCACCGTCTCCGGCGTCTCCGGCAGGGCGATGCCGATGACGGCGGTCCGCACGCCGCCGCGCTCCACCATCGTCCACGGCCGCACCCACTCCGGCTGCCGCTGCGTGCCCGCCACGAAGAGGTTGGCGGCCAGCCAGGGGAAGCGGCTCTCGCGGATGCGGGCGCGAAGCGTGTCCTGCCCCCAGTCGAACTCGTGGTTGCCCACGGCGGCCGCGTCGTAGCCCATGGCGTTCTCGGCGGCGATGGCGGCGCGGCCCCAGCTCAGGTTGGAGATGGGCGTGCCCTGCATGTCGTCGCCGCCGGAGATGAGCACCGTGGATCCCGCGAACCGCACCCGCGCGCTGTCGAAATACGCCGCCAGCAGCGCCGACCCGCCCACCCGGTTCCACGGCAGCAGGTGCCCGTGCACGTCGTTCGTCTGTAGGATCTGCACTCGCTTCGCCCCGTCTGCCGAAGCCTGCGGCGCAGCCTCCGGCGATGGGAGCGCCGTGCATCCCCCGAACAGCAGCGCGGCGAGGGCGAGGGAAAGCGGGCGGGCAATGGAGATGCGGACGGCGTGACGAAGATGGGTCATCGAAGGTGCGGAGATATGGCTAGGGTGAGGTGTGCGGTGGATGAACAGCGGCGATGCAAGCGCTCCGCCATCCGTCAGCCGTCGACGGACGGGGGGAAGAGCGGCGGCGGCTCATCCGCCCGACGGCGGAGATGGCTGCGGATGCAATGTCGGTGCGCGGGCGTGGGTTACCAGCTCGTGTGCTTTCTCCGTAAAACTACATCTTGACTTCACCGTACGGGCGAGCCAATATGCGCTCGCGGCGTGGCGTCCACGACGTGCACCTCCCGCGCCCCGCGGATGGCCGCCTCCGGCCTGGCTCCGCACCCGGCTTGTAAACCACGCCGCGCCGTTCCCGCCCGCCAGACACACCTCTCCCCCATTCCCGCCCGTTCCGGCCGCCGCTTCTTCCGCCGGCTACGAGCCGCACGAGCAGCCCCGTTTTCCGCCGTTCCGAAGTTCCTTCCGTTCCATGCATCCTTACCTTCCGCACACCGGGGAACCATGCCGCCCACCGAAACCTCGAACACGACGTACAAGGACGACCCGAACGGCTACCGGAGCGTCATCTCCCAGACGGAGAAGTACGGCACCTTCGAGCTCTACTTCTACCGCGGCTTCGTGAGCTCGGTCTCCCTGTGGCCCGACGGCTACGCGTCCGGCAAGACCGAGATCGGGCTGTACGCCGCCACCGACACCTACGACCTGCCCCCGGGCATGAAGGAGCCCGACCCGGACAGCAAGCTCACGGTGGGCGGAGGCACGTACAAGCTGGGCATCGGCCTGGCCATCGACAACACCTCGCCCGCGGCGGGCGAGAGCATCCAGGCCATCGTGATCGCGCTGAAGACCGACCCGGCCATGCCCGGAAAGCCCGTGGACAACGGTGGCGTGACGATCACGGCCGACGAGGGCGGGCTCATCGAGAGCCTGGACGTAGTGGAGGGGTTCAAGGCATCCGCCGCGGCGCTGCGGGGCGACGCAGGCGATGGTGACGACGGCGACACCGACCCGGTGACGGTCTCGCCGACCCTCGTGATCAACGAAGATGCCATCACCTGTCCGCCCATCTGCAAGGGCTTCCGCGTGTGGGGGCCGCGCCGGGGCGCCCATGTGGGCCGGCGCCACTCCTAGCCGCGGCGGGAGCGCGCCATCGTGACCACCGTCGTCCTGCAGCTCGCGCAGACGCTGTCCACCCTCTGCTTCGGGGTGCTGGGCATGGTCGTGGCCCGGCACCGCGGGATGCCGCGGGTGCACCGCCTGGCGTGGACGCTGACGGGCGTGGCGTTCACCGTGACCGGCGCGCACGCAGTGGCGCAGGCCAGCTTCGCCGCGGTGGCCTTCACGGCGGGCCCCGGCAGCGCGGCGTGGAACACGTACCTGCGCTGGATGCCGGCGGGCAACGACGGCCGCGCGTTCGCGGTGATGGGCTTCGGGGTGGCGCTGCTCTACTTCGTGGCCCGCGGCGCCGCGCGCGAGCCGCGGCCGCCGTGGAGCTACGCCGCCGCTCTGGCCGCTTGCCTGCTGGCGGGCAGCTGGGTGGGCCTGGCCGAGGGGCCGTTCACGCCCGCCATGCACTTCCCCGTCCTCACCGTGATCGACGCGGTGGCGCTGATCACGTTGCTGGCGGCGCTGTGGCTGGCCGCCGTCCACGACACGGTGGACTTCCTGCTCTGGGTGGCGCTGGCCTGCTACGCGGCGCAGGAGGCGGTGAGCGTGGACCTGCACTACCTGGCGAGCTGGCTGGGCACGGCCGGCGCGCTGCACCTGTGGCCGGGCATGCCGCACGCCATCGGCACGGCCACGTTCGCGGTGATGATCGGGTGCGCGCTGCGGCGCCTTCTGCTGGCGCGCCGGGGCGCGCAGGTGCCCGCGCTCTTCCACGTGTTCCGCGGCGGAGCGGGCGGCGCCTCGGCCGTTCCGGACGCCTACCCGCGCATCGGGCGCCCGTAGCGCGGCCGCCCCGCCATCGTTCCGCATCGGCCGTCCACCGCTCCGGCGCGTCCGCCGCGATCCGTCGCAGACGTGGCACGGAGCCCCTTCCGCGCGGCGCCGTGCAGGGCCGCGGGCGAGCTTGCCATCCCCGCGCGGGTGACGCAGTTTACACGTCCCTTCGCAGTTCTTCCCCCCTGTAAAGCTTCTGGAGGCGTCATGCCGAACGGCAACAACGGTCAGTCCGCGGTCAAGGAGAAGGACCTTCCCCACGGCTACCACACCGTGTCGCTCGAATACAACGGCCACAAGTACCGCCTGACCTACTACAAGGGCTTCGTGAGCCGCTGCGTGATCCACCCCAACGGCGACGGAACCGCGCTCGAGTTCCCCATCCCGCAGGAGTGCTACGTATGCCCGCAGCCGGACCCGCCGGTGAAGCCCATGGTGGGCCCCGAGGGGGTGTCGTGGCTCAAGCTGAACGGCGGGCCGCACAACCGGGCGGTCAAGCTGCGCATCGACAACACGCCGAACGGGCACGACCACGACTACAAGGGCCCCATCAAGAAGTTCAGGGTCCAGATGAAGCACCCCAGCGCCACGGTGCTGGGTGCCGGCGCGAACGCCCAGACGGGGGACCCGGTGACGGTGGAAGAGGGCGGCGACCAGGTGGCGAGCATCACGGTCACCTACAACGAGACGGTCACCGACAACACGCCTCGTGGCGGCGTGACCGCGTTCCAGATCGGTGGCGGCGAGATCATCGAGGTGTGGGACGACGCCCAGACCTGCCCCGTGGACTGCCCGTGACGCTGCCGCCGTCCGCGTAGAAAGCGCGCGATGAGGACGTTCATCCTCCAGATCGCGGTGGTGCTGCTCAAGCTGGTCTTCGGGATCGGCTGCATCGTCATCGCGAAGCGCTCCGCCGAACCGCTGGCGGAGCGCCGCGCGGGCTGGCTGTTCACCGGGTTCTGCTTCACGCTCACGGGCGTGCACGGCGCGCTGCAGAGCGCGCTGGGGGGATGGGCGATGCTAGCCGGCGCGGGCAGCGCTCCCATGCGCGCGTACCTGCGCGTGCAGCCGGTTGCGAACCACGGCCGGGGCTTCGCGATGGTGGGGTTCGCGTCGCTGCTCTGCGTCCTGCTCGCGCGGGGCAAGCTGGCCCGCGCGGGAGATGCGAAGTTCGCGACGGCATGGCTGGGCTCGTGGATGGTGGCGGGCTCCGCCTGGGGAATGATCGACGGCGGGGCGCCGGCCAGCCAGCACTACGGCGTGATCACGTACACCAGCGCCCTCACGGTGCTGGTGATGCTGGTGGCGCTGTACCTGGCGGTGGTGCGCGACAGCCTGGACCACCTGCTGTGGCTTGCGCTGGCGACCTACACGGTGCGCGAGGTGGTGGACGTGAGCATCACCACCGCGTTCTCCTTCATCCGCACGCCGGACGCCTGGGTGCCGTCGTTCTCGCTCCTCCAGGTCATGGGCGTGCTTTCGTACGTCATCATGCTGGGCCTGGTGGGGCGGCGCTTCTCCCTCATGTCGCACGGCAGCGACGCGCCCTCGCTTTCCGGGCTGCTGGGTGGCGGTGGCAGGGGTCCGGTGGCGGCGAGGGAGCCGCGACTCTGACGCGCTCGGGTCGGCGGCTGGTGCTGACGGAACGGGCGTGACGGTCGATGTGATACCAAAATCGGGAGAATCGGTGCGGCAGCATCGCCCTGGCGGCTAAAGCCGCGGGCTACGACGGCACGAAGCCCACCGGCGTGGGCTGCTACCGATGGTCCGAATCGCTTCGGCGAGACGCGCGAAGGCAAGCCGATCTACCCGGATTCCGTATCACTCATCGGCTTGCGGTGCTCGCCGTAGGCAGCACTCGATTACCAAATCGAGATGGAATGACGAAGGGCGCGGCTTCCGAATTGGAGCCGCGCCCTTCGTGCATCTGCCGAGTCTGTCGAGTTCGCGGGGGACGAAGCGGCTTCAGGGCCACTCGCGGAAGCGGACGAGGAGGGCGGCGAGGGCGAGCCAGAACAGCGCGTAGCCCGCGGTGAAGAGGGTCGCGGCCCAGTCCACCACGCCCATCGTGAGGCCGGTGTAGATGTCGTTCAGCGCGTAGTGGGGCGGAAGGACCAGGAAGACTAGCGCCCGCAGGCCCGGCGTGAGCAGCTCCAGCCCCATGTCCTGGATCAGGAAGCGCCACACCTCGGTCGCATAGAAGATCGCCACCACCAGCAACGCGTCCACCCACGGCCACGCGATCAGCGCGGACAGGAACGCGAGTATCCCGCCGTACACCAGCGTGAAGAGTAGCGGCTGGAGCAGGAACGCCGGTCCCACGCGCATCTCCCCCCACGCGGCGAGCTGCCCGAACACGAGGAACAGGGCGGCCACCCCCATCGCCGCGGCGACGCCGACGAGCCAGCGCACGGCATAGAACGTCACCGGCCGGACGGGATGCGCGAAGTACAGCTTGTAGTAGCCGCGCCACCGGTCGTGGGAGATGAAGCCGCCCAGCAGGATCACCAGCGACAGCCCCGCCAGGTTCGACAGGGTGAACGCCAGCCCGCTCGGCTTCAGGTCGTCGGCGAACTCCGCGGGGATGGGTCCCCGGAACGCGAAGCCTGGTTCCTTCAGGTAGAACCAGAGCACCACCGGGATCAGCAGCGGAAGCCGCCACAGCACGCTCCGCAGGGCGATGCGGATCATCGCCGCTCCTCCGGCGAAGGATCGGCCGGCGGAGGCGCGGGGCGGCGGAAGAGGCCGCGTAGCGAGACGCGCTCGGGCACGAGCGCGCGGACGACGAGGCCGCGCGACATCAACCGTCCCACACCGGCGTTCAGCTCCGCGAGGGAGCGAGCCTCCACGCGGAAGGCGAAGGGCGGGCCCTCCGCCTCCGCCGCGCCCGGGAACTGCGCGAGGACGGCGGCCTTCACACCCTTGCCGCCCTCGATCTCCAGCCGGTACGCCGGGAGCGCGGCGGGCCGCGCAGCCGTGGCGGGCAGGCCGATCCGCTCACGCACGCGGCCGCCCTCCAGCACCACCACCTCGTCGGCGATGCGCTCCACCTCTTCCAGGTCGTGCGAGGCGATGAGCAGCACACGGCCGGGGGAGCCAGCGCGCCATTCGGCCACGGTGTCGCGGAACCGCGCCACGGCCTCGGCGTCGAGCCCGTCGGTGGGCTCGTCCAGCACCAGCAGCTCGCGGTCGCCCAGCAGCGCCTGCGCCAGGGCGACGCGCTGGAGGTTGCCCTTGGAGAGCGCCGCGATCTGCCTGTCCGCCAGGTCGGAGATGCGCAGCCGCTCCATCTCCGCGGCCACGCGGGCCCGGGCATCCGGCACGCGGCCGAGGGCGGCGTACGCCTGGAGCGCGCTTCGCACGGTCCAGCGCCGCGGGATGGCTACGGTGTCGCTCACGTAGCCCACGCCGCGCATCTCCGCGTACCGCCGCGGCGTCACCCCGTGGATGGCAACCGTGCCGCGCGTGGGGCGGATGTAGCCGAGCAGCAGGCGGATGAGCGTGCTCTTGCCCGCGCCGTTGGGGCCCACGACGCCCAGCGCGGTGCCGGGCTCCACGTGCAGCGACACCCCGTCCAGCGCGCGCACGCGCTGGCCCGTGAAGCGGGTGAGCCCCACGGCGTATTCCTTGGTCACCTCTTCCAGGCGGATCATGGGGGCAAGGCTACGCCGCCGCCCCGGCGCCCGCAAGGTGCGGGTACGCTTCGTGCGCCCGGCGCCGCGCCATGAATCCGCCCCATCCCTCGTCTCCGCCGCCGGCGCGCGGACCCGCGCCGCGACGCAGCACGCTGCACGCGGTGCTCTCCGTGATCGGGCGCAACGTGGGCAGCTTCCACGCGGCGCTCGGCACGTACCTCGTGCTGGCGCTGGCGGCCATATTCGCCGCCACGGCCGCGTTCGCCTTCATGGCCGACGAGGTGATGGAGGGCGGGACGCAGAAGTTCGACGAGTCCGTGCTGCTGTGGATGAACGCGCACGCCTCGCGCACGCTCACCGGGCTGGCGCTGGAGGTGACGTCGCTCGGCTCCGGCGCGGTGGTGATCATGACGCTGCTGGTGTCCAGCGCCTTCCTGTGGGTTTCTCGGCACCGGTACTCGGTGTTGCTGCTGTGGGTGGCGGTGGTGGGGCAGGAGGTGCTGAACCTGGCGCTGAAGACCCGGTTCGACCGGCCTCGCCCGCGCCTCTTCCCGTGGCGCACGCCCATGACGTCCGGCCAGTCGTTCCCGTCCGGCCACGCGATGACGTCGATGGTCGTCTATCTCACGCTCGCGTACCTGATCGCGCGGCTGGAGCCCGGCGTGGGGCTGCGGCGCGCCACGTTCGCGGTGGCCGGCGTGCTCATCGTGCTCATCGGCCTGTCTCGGATGTACCTGGGCGTGCACTACCCGTCGGACGTGGTGGCGGGCTACGCCGCCGGCTTCGCGTGGGCCACCTTCTGCGCGCTCGGCATCGAGGCCGTCCAGCATTTCCGCGCGAAGAAGCCGGAGGTGGAGGAGCACGAGAAGGATCTCCGCACCGCCGCGCCTCCCGTCAGCGACGGCGCCTGAGCGCTGCGCGGGCTTCGGTAGCTTCGTTCCGGCAGCAGGTGAACGGCAGGCTCACGCGGAGGCGCGGAGATCGCGGAGAACAACTCGCTTCTCCTGCCGTTCTCCGCGCCTTCGCGTCTCCGCGTGAGACCCTTCGACCGATGAAGCAGGGGGAAGGAGTCGCGCCGGGCGACGCTCGGAAATGCAGGATGGGCGGCCGTGCATCTCCCGTGAGCCGTGACGTGGTCGCCGCTGGCCGGGCGATGCGCTACAATTCCCGCCCGACGAGCATGCCGATGAACCGAGCGCATCCGGACCGATGAACCCGATCCTGAACCATTCGCGCGTGACCGCGGCCGGCGCGCAGCCTTCGCAGTGGATGCTGGTGCTGCACGGCATCTACGGCGCCGGGCGCAACTGGGGCACCATCGCGCGGCGGCTGGTGGACGCCCGGCCGGAGTGGGGCGTGCTGCTGGTGGACCTGCGGCTGCACGGCGGCAGCAAGGGCTTCGGCGGGCCGCACACGCTGGCCGCCAGCGCCGCCGACGTGGACCTGCTCGTGGACGAGCTGGGCTTCCACGCCGCGGCGGTGATGGGCCACTCGTTCGGCGGCAAGGTGGCGCTCATGTACGCGCAGCACCACGCCGGCGGCCTCAAGCAGGTGTGGGTGATGGACAGCACGCCCGCCGTGCGCGAGCCGTCCGGCAGCGCGTGGGAGATGATCGAGGCCGTGCGCTCGCTCCCGCCGGAGTTCGCCACCCGCACCGAGGGCGTGGAGGCGCTGATCGCGCAGGGCTACCCCGAGGGCCTGGCGCAGTGGATGACCATGAACCTGGAGCCGCACGAGGGCCGCTACCGCTGGCGGCTGGACTTCGGGGCGATGGAGGAGATGCTGCGCGACTTCTTCCGCACCGACCTGTTCGGCGTGGTGGAGTCGCCGCCGCCTGGCGTGGAGCTGCACTTCGTGAAGGCCACCGAGTCGCACACGCTGGACGACGAGGCTGCCGCGCGCGTGGAAGCCGCGGGCCGCGCCAATGGCCGCGTGCACCTGCACTTCGTGGAAGGCGGCCACTGGCTCAACACCGACAACCCCGAAGCCGTGCTGAAGCTTCTGGTGGAGAATCTGCCGTAAAAGAAACGCCGGGCGCGGTTTCGATGCGTGCCGCAGCTCAAACGGCGCCCCCTCCCCGTCTCGCTCAGGCTCGACGACCCTCCCCCACAAACTGCGTGGGAGAGGGTTGTTTTTGTTCAGCGTGGGTCGGGTCGGTCGCCTCGGCAGATGGTTTCGTTTGCAGACGTGCAGACGTACGGTCAGAGCTGCGGCGATTCGACCAGGACGAGGATGATGTCGTTCACGTTGGTGCCGGTGGGGCCGGTGATGAGGAGATCGCCGGTGGCGCGGAGATATTCGT
The DNA here is from genome assembly GCA_035696245.1 of Longimicrobiaceae bacterium. Taxonomy (NCBI): domain Bacteria; kingdom Pseudomonadati; phylum Gemmatimonadota; class Longimicrobiia; order Longimicrobiales; family Longimicrobiaceae; species Longimicrobiaceae bacterium. The sequence goes on from DASRQW010000116.1 coordinate 9,709, forward strand.
AGGAGTCGTTGCGGTCCAGGAAGTCGCGAGCGTCCAGGCCGAGTGCACGCCCGCGCGCCACCGTCGTTCCGTCGACTATGCCGCCGGCTGCGTCGGTCGGGCCGTCGGTGCCGTCGGTGCCCATGGCGGCGATGGTAACGCCCAGCTCGCCGTCCAGCTCCACGGCGGCGGCGAGGGCGAGCTCCTGGTTGCGGCCTCCGCGTCCGGCGCCGCGCACCGTCACCGTGGTCTCGCCGCCCAGGATGAACGCTGCGGGGAGACGCGCGGACTCGCCCTCGGCGTGAGTGCTCCAGGCGAGGGCGGCGACCTGCGGGGCGACGGTGCGCGCCTCGCCCTCCAGGTCGTCCGCGGCGATGGTGGCGCGCCAGCCCAGGCGCTCGGCTTCGCGCGCGGCGGCGTGCAGCGCGTCGCGGTTGCGGGCGATGACGTGCGTGGATGCGTGCGCCAGCGCGGGATCGCCCGGCTTCGGCGTCTCGTCTTCCTCGCCCGCGGCGCCGCGGAGGAGATGCGCGGCGACGGACGGCGGCGCGTCGATCTCGTAGCGGCGCAGCACGTCCAGCGCATCCGCGAACGTGGTGGGGTCCGCGACGGTGGGGCCGGACGCGATCACGTCCAGCGGCGACCGCACCACGTCCGACACGGCGAGGGCGACCACGCGCGCCGGGTACGCCGCCCGCGCCAGCTGCCCGCCGGAGATGCGCGACAGGTGCTTCCGCACGGCGTTCAGCTCGCCGATGGACGCTCCTGCGCGCAGCAGCGCGTCCGTGACCGCGCGCACGTCCGTGAGCGCCACGCCCGCGGGCGGTGCCGGCCACAGCGCTGAAGCGCCGCCGGAGAGCAGGCAGAGCACCACGTCGCGCGGCCCGGCCGCCCGCGCGACCTCCAGCGCCGCGACTGCGCCAGCCAAGCCTCGCGTGTCCGGCACCGGGTGGCTCGCCTCCCACGCGTCGATGCGCGGCGGCAGCGGCAGCGAGTGCCCGTCCTTCGTCGTCACCGTCCCGCCGGCGATGCGCTCTCCCAGCACGTCCAGCGCTCCCAGCGCCATCCCCGCCGCCGCCTTCCCCGCGCCGATCAGCCAGATGCGCCCGTCGGGATCCAGCCGCACCTCATCCGCCGAATCGCCCGCGGTTCGCGCGTCGTCGGGCAGGCTCGCATCTGCCGAACGCCCGACATCTGCCGAGAAGGTGGCGGGTGGCGCATCGTCCGAATCGTTCCGCCATCCCGCATCCTCCGGATCGGTCCGGCGCCTCTCATCGCCCCACATCTCCGCATCTCCCGGACTGCGCGAGGCGCGGATGCGGAGAACGTCGCTCTCGAGGACGAGGGCGCGGCGGACGGCTTCGCGCGGGTCCGCGGCGGCGACGGCTGCGGCGAGGATGGCGCGGGCGGCCTCGCGGGCGGGGGCGCTCACGGGACGGGCGTGAGCGGCGGGCGCCCGAGCAGCACCGCGTGGGCGTTGCGCGCCGCGAGCATGGCCATGCGCGTGCGCGTGTCACGCGTGGCGCTGCCCACGTGCGGGAGCAGGACCACGTTGTCCAGCTCCAGCAGGCCGGGGTGGATGACGGGCTCGCGCTCGTACACGTCCAGCCCGGCGCCGGCCAGGTGGCCGTCGCGCAACGCATCCACCAGCGCTGCCTCATCCACCAGCGCCCCGCGTGCGGTGTTGACGAGATACGCACCGCGCCGCATCTCCCGCAAAGCGTTTTGGTCGATGAAATGCCGCGTCTCCGGCGTGAGCGGCGCGTGCAGCGAGAGCACGTCGCTGGTGCGCAGCAGCTCGGCCCGATCCACCCAACGCGCGCCGAGCGCCGACTCGTCATCTACCGAAAGCCGCGAGCAGCCGTGGTAGATCACGCGCATGCCGAACGCGCCGGCACGCCGCGCCACCGCCCGCCCGATGCGGCCCATCCCGAAGATGCCCAGCGTCGCGCCCGCCAGGTCCCCGCCCAGGTAGTCCCAGAAGCCCCATCCGCCGAACCCGCCCGCGCGCAGGCTGCGCTCGGCCTGCGGCGTGCGGCGGACGGTGGAGAGGATGAGCGCCCACGCCAGGTCGGCCGTCGCCTCGGTGAGCACGTCCGGCGTGTTGGTGACCACGATGCCGCGCGCCCGGCACGCCGCCAGGTCCACGTGCTCGTAGCCGACGACGGCGTTGGCCACGATGCGCAGACGCGGCGCCCCGTCCAGGAGCGCCGCGTCGACGCGGTCGGTGAGCAGGCACAGCAGCGCCTCGGCTTCCGGCAGGGCGTCGCGCCAGCCTTCCGGGCCCGCGACGGTGCCCGCCTCGGCCAGCAGGGCGAGCGCCGCGTCGGGCAGCGGGAAGGTGGTGGCGATGGTGGGCATCAGCCGCCGCCCAGCGGCTTCTCGTACAGCGCGGTGCCGGCGCCCGCGATGCCCAGCTTGGTGTGCTCGCGGATGCTCAGCTCCGTGAACCCCAGCGCCTGGAGGAAGAGGTTGGCGGGGCGGTAGCGCCGCAGCACCCCCGCGCGCATCCGCACGATGCCGCGGCCGCGCAGCCACATCTCCAGCCCCTCCAGCGCCTCGCGCGCCAGCCCGCTGCCGCGGTGCGCGGGCGCCACGATGAGCGTGCCCAGCAACGCGACCTCCGCCTCGGGATTGCCCTCCCACCAGGCGACGGCGCCCACGTCCTCGCCCGTGTCCAGCAGCGTGGCGAGCGCGACGGTGCGGCCGGGAGTCGCCATGCAGCCCGCGATCTCGCGCTCGGCAGCGTCGGCGCCCGGGCCCGCGCCTGTGAGGGCGAGGAAGTGGTCTTCCGCGGCGCAGAACACGGCCTGCAGCCGCTCCGCGTCGGCGGGGCCGAGCTGGCGGAGGGCGAGGCGGGCGGTCTCCAGCGTCACTGCGGGTTCGGGCGGTGCGTCCACTCGGCTCTCCTCGGGGGCGTTCTCGTCGGCCGGCGCGGCCACGGCGGCGACCGCGCGACGGAGAAGTTGCCCCGCGGCCCGATCCGGCGTCAAGTTGATGCGCAACCGCGCACCGCACCCGAGCCGCCCGAGAGAGAGTCCGTGAGCACGCAACTGGAGTCCCGCCACTTCTACAACACCGGAGACGTGGTGCTGCACCGCATGGGCAAGGAAGGCCGCGTCGTGGAAGGCTTCGCGCTGTGGGCGGTGGTCCGCTGGGAAGACGGCGCCCAGGAAGAGGTCGACCAGCTGGACCCCGCCATCGAAGTCCTCGAACGCGCCACCAGGGGCTGAGCAACGCACTGGCGCGAGCGGCTACGACGGTGACGCAGGCGTTCGGCTCGGGAGATGCGGGTTGGAAGATGTGGGATGCGGCAGGACGTCTCGCCTTTCCCGAATCTGCACGACTTCCTCGGTGCCCTCGGCCTGCTTTTCTGAGGCGCGACTCGTCCGATCGGAGAATTTGATGGCATCGAACAGCAGCGAGCAGCACCACGCGATCGCGGCCGAGCGCGGGCCCGTGACGGTGGGCGTCGTGACCGTCAGCGACTCGCGGACCGAGGAGACGGACACGAACCTGCACTTCCTGCGCGATGCGATCACCGGCGCCGGACACGTGCTGGCGGGCTACCGGCTGATCCGCGACGAGCCGGACCAGGTGGCGGCCGCGCTGGACGAGCTTGTGGCGGGCGATGCGCGCGTGGTGCTGTTCAACGGCGGCACCGGCATCTCGCCGCGCGACACCACGTTCGACGTGCTGAGCCGCAAGCTGGAGAAGACGCTGCCCGGCTTCGGCGAGCTGTTCCGCATGCTGAGCTGGGAGCAGGTGGGCGCCGCGGCCATGCTCTCGCGCGCCACGGCCGGCGTCTACCGCGGCCGCGTGGTCATCTCCATGCCCGGCTCCCCCGCCGCCGTCCGCCTCGCGTGGGAGAAGCTGATCGCCCCCGAGCTTCAGCACCTGGCCTGGGAGGTCGCGCGGTAGATTCGGTCCGCATCTGCCGAAGATGCACCGCGGGAACGGTCGCGCGAACCGAGATGCCGCGGCGCGCCCTATCTACCGAACCGCTGGGCGTCTTCGGGAGATGCGGCGACCGGCTCTGTAATACCAATACGGGCGATCAACTGTGCATTGTGCGGTTTGTCTACCGAGCGTTCGCACCGTCTTGCTCCGAAGAATGCACAGTCATTCAACCGGATTGGTATAAGGACGAAGGAAGACGGAGGAGCCGGCGAGCAAGCTGTACAGCCGCAGGCGTGTTGATGCCTCGAGCTGATGCGCGGCGGAGCGGGTCGCCCGCATCGACCCACCACAACCGGGAGTCTCAGTGGCGTCGTCACGGCAGGAGGATCTGATCCTCCGCATGATCCGGCAGATGGCGCAACTGCTGGAGACCGCGGCGGAACGGAAGGACGCGGGCGACCTGGACGGCGCGATGGAGCACGTGAGCCGTGCGCAGGCGGAGCTGCTGGGGCCGGTCGCACCCATCGCGCCCCGGCTGGACGCCGCGTCCGCAGTGCGGATGGTGGATGCCCGACAGGTGGTGCCGTGGGCGCAGCTGCTCGCCGAGCAGGCGGACGTCCTCCGCCGGCAAGACCGTCCGGACGCCGCCCGTGCCGCCGAACGCCGGGCGCTCGAGTTGCTGCTGGAGCTTGCCGCCCGCGAGCACGCCCGCGGCACCGAGATCCGCGACGCCCTCCGCCCGCTGAGCACGTCTCCCGCAGCCGCGACGCTCCGCCCGGACCACGCCCAGACGCTGGCAGACATCCTCCGACCCGCCTGAACCGCCGCCGCAAACGCGGGTCTCCGGCCTGGAGCAAACGGGCGTCAGTCGGTGGTAGAAGTTATCGAGCGTGGGAACGAGATGAGGCCTCGCACCGTCGGGTGTGAGGCCTCATCTTTTCTCTGCTGCGATCGAGTGCTACGGACCGCCCACGTCAATCCTCCACCAGGTAGGCGATGCCCCAGGCGCCTTCGCCTGCGTGGGTGGCGATGATGGGGGTGCCGGCGGCGGTGATGATCTCGCGGTTGCCGTAGCGGGCGCGAATCGCGGAGGCGGCCTCGTCCACCACCTCCGGGCAGCCCACGTGCATGATGCCGAACCGAAGCTTCTTCGCGCCCTTCGGCACCTTCTGCTCCAGGATCTCCATCATCTTGGGCAGCACCTGCTTGCGCCCGCGCACCTTGGCGATGGGCACCAGCTTGCCCGCGGCGTCTATGTCCAGGACCGGCTTGATGTCCAGCAGGCTGCCCAGCCAGGCCCGCCCCCGCCCCACGCGGCCGGAAGCCAGCGCGCGCTCGAACGTGTCGAGGTTGATGAAGAAGCCGCTCTGGTCGCGCACCCGCACCAGCTCCTCGGCGATGCGCTCCGGCTGCCAGCCGCTCTCTCCCAGCTCCGCCGCCTTCATCGCCATCAGCCCCTGAAGCAGCGAGCCGCCGCGCGAGTCGACCAAGTGCACCGGCACCTCCGCCTCCTCGCCCGTGCGCTGCTTGGCCGCCGTCTGCGCCGAGGCGTACGTGCCGGAGAGCGCGGACGAGAGCAGCACCGCGATCACGGCCTCGCCCTCCTCGCCCGCGCGGCGGAAGGCTTCCTGGAACGCGGCGGGCGGCGGCTGCGAGGTGCCGGGGTGCGCGCCGTCCTTGAGGCGCTGCGCGAACTCCTCGGCGCTCACGTCGAAGCGGTCGCGCAGGGCCTTGTCGCCGAAGATCAGCCCCAGCGGCACTAGGTGGATGCCGTGGGCCCGCACGATGTCTTCCGGCAGGTCGCACGCGGTGTCGGCCACCACGGACACCGGGCGCCGGGCGAGCTGCATGTGACCGGACGCGGCGGCGCGCTCCACCGCCGCGTGCTGGGCCTGCATGTCCTCCGCCTTGTGGCTGGCCAGGTCGCCCAGGCCGCGCAGGTAGGCGAACACCTCGTCCGGCTCGTCGGTGTGCACGTGCACCTTGAGCAGCGCCTCGCTGCGGATCACCACCAGCGAGTCGCCGCGCTCCCGCAGCACCGCGCGCACGGCGTCCGCGTCCGGCAGCGCCGGCCCGCGCACCAGCGCCTCGGTACAGAAGCGGAAGCGCTCCGTCTCCACCGGGTAGGCTGCCACGGCGGCGGCCATGGGCGTCCAGTCCTCGAACTCCGGCACCTCGTCCAGCGCCACCAGCGGGTCGCCGGAGATGAATGCGCTGATGCCCTCCAGCACGTGCACGAAGCCCTTCGCGCCGGCGTCCACCACGCCCGCCTTCTTCAGCGCCGGCAGCAGGTCGGGCGTACGGGCCAGCGCGTCGCGCGCGCACACCAGCAGCCGCTCGAACAGCACCACGAAGTCTGCCGCCTGCAGCCGCTCGCCCTCGTCGGCCACGGCGCGCATCACCGTGAGCATAGTGCCCTCCATGGGCCGCTCCAGCGCGCGGTACACGTGCTCCACCGCGCCGCGCAGCACCTGGGTGAACTCCACCACGCTCAGCCGCGCGCGCCCGGCCACAGCGTCGCTGAACCCCAGGAGGAAGTGCGAGAGGATCATCCCGCAGTTGCCGCGGGCGCCCAGGATGCCCGCCTCGGCCGCGTCGCGCGCCACCAGCGCCACCGAGCCGTCGGTGCTGGTGCGCATCCGCTCGGCGATGGTGCTCACGGTGAGCGCCAGGTTGGTGCCCGTGTCGCCGTCGGGAACGGGGAAGACGTTGATGCGGTTGAGGTCGGCGCGGTTCCGCTGCACATGCTCGGCGGCCATGATCAGGGCGCCGCGCAGGCCGGGTCCATCCAGGTGGGTCGTGTTCATCCGGGGCGTTGCCGCGGGAGAGTCGAGTTGCACGGAGTACGCGGGGGGAAGGCGCGATGCACCCGCCTCCACGGCGGGGCGAAACCAAGAGCCGCGCCCTCCCGGCGCGCATGCGAGGGAGGCGCGCGGAGCGGGGCGCGCGAGTGAGAAGCGGCGCCTACATATGCGCCCGTGGCACCCGCGGGCGCAAGAGGCGGTGCCCATTGCGGAGCCCCAAAGTGGGACATTTCTGTCCCATTCCAGCTGCCCGGCGGCGGCGATGCTCTGTAAGCCGTTGCCGCACAATCGCGTTGACGGAAACGCGTTACCGGCTCATATTCGTTCCCCGCCGGAATGCCCGGCACACCTGGGCGATGGCTACGTTCGGTCAGCTCTTCGCTGGCGGGGCGGTGAAAAAACCCTTCGCCGCGGGCTCGGAAACGGTGTCCGGCGTGCGCCTGGGCGCAATTTCCAGGCTACCCGCGGCTTCCTGACGGTCCGCAACCGGCCGGACATCGCGGGGCAGAGGAAACATTCCGCTGCCTCGTATGTACACAGGTGGCGCGGCCGCCCCGTGCGGCCGCGCGAGCGTCGGCAATTGCCGGCATCACAGCACGAAAGGTATGCAGCACGAACGGCCCGCACTCGGCGGGCCCGCCTTCGACTCCTGATCGGACAGGACCATGAAGAAAGCAGCTGCCGGAATCTTCGCCGCCCTCGCGACCGTCGCCTTCGCGGGCGGCGCGCACGCGCAGATCGTCCCCAACCTCACCCCGTTCTCGGTCGAGGTCCGCGGCGGCGCCTCGATTCCCACGGGCACCTTCAAGGACAACTTCAAGACCGGCTACACCACCAGCGCGAACGTCACGTTCCACGCCCTCCCCGTGCTGGGGATCTACGGCGGCTACTCGCTGAACGGCTACGACGTGAAGGACGCCGCAGGCGGCGGCAGCGTGCGCGAGCAGGGTTTCGACGCCGGCGTGCGCGTGGACGTGCCCACGCCGCTCATCCCCATCGACCCGTTCATCCGCGCGGGCGCGGTGTACCACAAGCTGAAGGAGACCGGCACCACCTCCCCGGCCGAGACCGACAACAAGCTGGGCTTCGAGGTCGGAGCCGGCGTGGCGTTCGCGCTGGGGCCGAAGGTCTCGGTGACCCCGGCGGTGAGCTACACCAAGATCAGCGACGTCGAGGTCAGCGGTGTGCCGATCGGCCTGGACATCAGCCACGTCAGGGCTGATATCGGCATCCGCATCCGCATCTGATCCAACGCTGGGCGGTTCGGTAGATGAACGGCGGCGGGCTCCACACGGGGCCCGCCGCCTTCGTTTTGCCGGTGGATGCACGGCGTGCCGGGAGATGTGCATCTGCCGGCTTCCCTCGCGCATCCCTACGCAGGTCCGCGGATGCGCAGGCTCGCGCTCCGCATCAAGCCGCACGCGTACGCAGACGAGAGAAGCGGCGCACCCGATACTCGAGCGCCCCGCTTCTCATCATCCGTGATCCTCGATCGGTCGTCGTCCCAGTCGATTCGCCCTTGCCCGTGGGCAGAGGTTTGACGAGGCGTTCGCTCAGCGGCGGACGTGGGCGATGGCGCTGATCTCCACCAGCACGTCGCCCAGGTCGGCGCCCACGGTGGTGCGCGTGGGGTACGGCGCGGGCATCGCCTCGCGGTACGCCTGGTTGAACTCGTCCCAGTCGCCTATGTCGCGCAGGTACGCGGTGATGGAGACCACGTCCTCCAGCGCGGCGCCCGCCTCGGCCAGCACGGCGCGCAGCCGGCCGATGGTGGCGCGCGTCTGGCTCGCCACGTCGCCGCCCAGCAGCTCGCCCGTGACGGGGTCGCGCGGCACCTGGCCGGACACGAACACCAGGTCGCCCGCGCGGATGGCCGGCGAGTACGCCCCACGCGGCGCCGGAACCCCGCCCAGCGTCACCGGCTCCCAGGATCTGGCCATCGGTCCCCCCCTCGTTCGTAAGTGTAGATGGATTCGGTCGATGCACATCCACCGAACCCCACCGATCCTCCGCCGCGCGATTCGATCTCGCCGGATGTGTGAGCTGCGTCAGGCGGTGGGCTGGGTCGCGGGCGGCGAACCGTCGCCGACGACCCAGCGGTCGAGCCAACCAGCGATGCGCTGCAGGTAATCCAACCGATGACGCGGCGTGAAGTTGATGCTGTGGCCCTCGCCAGGGTAGCGCACCATCTCCGCGGGCGTGCCCTGGCGGCGCAGCGCGACGTACATCTCCTCCGCCTGGCCGATCGGCACGTCGTTGTCCGCCTCGCCGTTCAGGAAGAGCACCGGCGTGCGGGCCGCGCGCACGTACGCGATGGGCGACCACCTCCACAGCAGCTCGTAGTTGTCCGCCGCCTGCCCGTTGAACTCCGCCTCGATCAGGTCCGAGTACAGCGACGTGCCGTAGAAGGAGACGAGGTTGCTCACGCTCGCGCCGGAGACCGCCGCACGAAACCGGTTGGTGTGACCAACGATCCAGTTGGTCATGAAGCCGCCGTAGCTGTGGCCGACCACGCCCAGACGCGAGCGGTCGATCCACGGGTTCGCGTCGAGCGTGCGGTCCACGCCCGCCATCAGGTCCGCGTAGTCGCCCCCGCCCCACGCGGAGAGCGTGCCGTCCGAGAAGCGCTGGCCGTAGCCCGCGCTGCCCCGCGGGTTCAGGAACAGCACCGCGTAGCCGCGCGCGCTCAGCAGGTCGAACGCCTCGGAGAACGCGTTGCCGAACGCCCCGTGCGGTCCGCCGTGGATGTACAGCACCATGGGATACTTGCGGCCGGGCTGCCAGCCCGCGGGCTTCATCAGCCATCCCTGCACCGCCGTGCCGTCCGGCGAACGCACCCAAATCGTATCCGCCGAAGGAAGCTCCACACGCGCCAGCAGCTCGTCCTGCTCGTGCGTGAGCTGCCGCGCGCCGGTTCCGTCCGCCCGCGCCACCCACACCTCCGTGGGATGCACGAGGTCGCTGCGCAGGAACGCCATCGCCGCACCGCGTGAATCTTCGGTGGCGGAGCGGGCCGTGAACGCACCCTGGAGCACCGGCCGCGCCCGCGCCGTAGCCACGTCCGCCCGCCAGACGGTGTTGCCGCCCATGTCGTAGCCCGCGACGAGCAGCGAGCGCCCGCCCGGCTCCCACGCCAGCTCCGTGAGCCGCCGGTCCAGCGCGCCCGTCAGCAGCCGTGGCTCGCCGCCGTCCGCGGGGACGACGAAAAGCTGCGTGTCCTCGGCCGAGCTGTCCTTGGTGTTCACGCGGCGCACGCTGCCCAGATAGGCTATGGTGTGCCCGTCCGGCGACCACGCGGGCTGGAGCTCGGTGCCTGGGCTGTGCGTCACCGCGCGTTCGCGGCGCCCGGTGGCGACATCCAACGTCCACACGTCGTCGCTGTAGTTGGCGTCCGGGTCCGCCGAGCGGTTGCTGATGAACGCGAGGCGCGTCCCGTCTGGCGACCAGGCCAGCGAGTGCTCGTCGTACCGCCCGCTCGTCACCTGGCGCGGCTCGCCGCCGGTGACGGGCACGACGTAGATGTGCG
>DASRQW010000117.1 GCA_035696245.1 Longimicrobiaceae bacterium
GCGGGGAGCCAGTCGCCGTTCGTGAGCCAGGTGCCGTTCGCCACCACGCTGGCGGCGGCCCCGCCGTTCCGGAAGCCGCGTGGCTCGACCTTCACCGCGAAGCTCAGCCGCAGCGAGTCGCCGGGCTGCAGCGGCCGCTCCAGGGCGTAGATGCGGTGGCCGTGCTCATCGTCCTCCACCACGCGCCGAGCCGGCCGGTCGAAGGCGATGGGCCCCGTCTCCGCGTCCGGCATGGTGGCGACGTGGATGGAGTCGATGGCCACCGCACTCCGATTCACGAGCCGGTACGTGCCGCGAATCTCCGCCGCCAGCCGGTCGGGGTAGATCTCGACACGCAGGTTCGCCCCCGTCAGCCGCGGCTGCGGGACGTCCGCGTACCGCGCGTAGCGCCGCTCGTACTCCGCGCTCCGCTCCTTCCGGTCGAAGGCGGACGAGTAGTCGTTCAGGACGTTCGTGTTGTAGAAGATGAAGCCGCCTAGCCCCAGCACGAGCCCCGCCGCCAAGATGGCCGCGGCCGCCGTCGGGCGCGTGAAGCGGCCGCGCGCCAGCCGGAGCCGCGTCCGCAGCCCTCCCTCCATCCCCCGCATCCACAGCAGCTTCGCCGCTACCGCCAGCAGCAGCGCCCACGCCGCCCAGTAGAGCTTGAACCACAGCCACGGCCCGAGCGACGGGCCGAACCCGCGCATGTCCGAGTACGTCCACCCCGGGCTCCCGCCGTAGACGAGCAGGTTGTGCCGGATCCCCAGCTTGGGCGCGAAGGCGATGAGCGCATAGACGAGAAGCGCCGCCAGGTGGCCGGCGTACTTCTGGTTGACCAGCCCCTGCACCACCAGCGCGAGCAGGGCGAACAGCAGGTACTCGGGAAGCTGGAGGCCGAAGAGGACCTTCAGGTACAGCCCGATCTGGTGGTCGTGGTACCCCATGCTGGCCTGGATGAGGAGCCCGGCCGCCGTCAGCATCGCCATCCACACGACCAGGACCAGGCCCAGCCCCAGGAACCTGCCCCCGAAGAGCACCCATTCCGGCACCGGCGCGGCGTCGGTGATCTCGCCCAGGCCGGCTTCCCGCTCCCGCCACACCAGCTCTCCCGCCCAGAGCACGATGAGCAAGGGGATGACCGCCCAAACGGTCATCGCATTCGTCAGCGGCGTCGTCAGGAACGTGAGCACGTACGCGGTCGTGGGCAGCAGCGGCGTGCCCATGTTGTACATGTTCTGGGGCACCAGCCTTACCGTGAGCGCCGCGATGACGACGAGGATGACGAGCCCGGCCCGGCTCTTCGCGATCGTCAGGAACGAGGTCCACGCGAAGACGAGCGTCTGCCGCGCGTACAGTGCCGGGCCGAACGTCCGCGGGACGAGCGGGACGGAGATGGGGGGCCTCGCGGCGTCGCTCCCCGCGGGCGTGGGCGTGGGGGCGTGCGCATCCCTCCGCCGTACGAGGTGGCCCCACCACGAGCCCGCAGTGTGGTGCTCGAAGCGGAAGCGGACCCAGGTGAGCGCCAGCGCCCCCAGCGCGACGCCCACCCAGATCAGGCGGCTGCGGAGCAGCGGGCCGTCCAGCCGGATCAGGCGCATGCTCTTCTCGATGGCCGTCCATCCCACCGTCACGTCGAAGATGGTCAGGTGGGCGAACACGTCGAACGGCTCCGCGTACTCCTTCCGCTGGATGAACAGCATCACCGCGAAGATGCCACTGTAGGCCACGAACAGCAGCAGCACGCTGCCCAGGTAGCTGCCGATGGCCCGGCGGCCCAGGGTCGCGCACGCGAACTGGATCGCCGTGCCGATGAAGGCGTTCGGCAGCGCGAGGAAGGCGTAGGCCGTGAGGTATGCGGCCGGCCGGAACGGACCGACCACCGCGGCATCCACGCCGGGCAGGTGGACCGCGAGCAGCACGCCGACCGGCACGGCGAGCATGATCAGCGCGTTGAGGACGAACGCGGCAAGGAATCGTCCCCCCAGGTACTCGGCCTTGCGGACGGGGAGGATGTAGGTGAGGGGGTGCATCCCCGTCTCCACGTCGCGCACGGCGATCTCGCCGGTGACTCCCGGCGCCACCACCAGCCAGAACAGGCTGCAGAAGACGGTGACGGCCGCGATGATGAAGGGCGAGTTGAGGTAGAAGTCCGCGACGAGCGCGTCGGCCAGGTAGTTTCCCCGCACGAACAGGAACGCGACGACGGCCAAGGCCGCGAAGTAGAGCCAGGTGGTGAGGCGGCCGGCCTGGTACGCGAGCTCGTAGCGGAAGATCTCGCGGAGCTTCACGCCGCCACC
>DASRQW010000118.1 GCA_035696245.1 Longimicrobiaceae bacterium
CCGCGCAGCGGTTCCCCACCGCCGCGGAGTTCGCCGACGCGCTCTCCAGCGTGGTCGCGGAAGAGGGCACCGTCCTGCACGTGGCCGCCGCCGCGCCGCCGCCCGACGTGACCTCCACGATCCGGGTGGAGCACGCCGCGCCCCCGGTGGTCGTTCCAGTGGAGATGGACGACGAGCCAGGAACCGTCGCGGTGGATGCGGAGGACGAGCCCGCGATGGTGTCCGCCGAGGCGCCGGCGGCCGCCGGCCCCCGCAAGCCCATCCCGCGCGTCTTCTGGCTGGTGCCGCTGCTCCTGCTGGGGCTGGTCGCACTCGCCAAGGGCACGCACCGCAAGGCCGCGGAGCCCGTGGCTGCGGTCCCGCCGGCCGCGGACACCCTCGACGCGGACTCCGCCCAGCTCGCGCGTCTCGACGACCAGTTCCTGCGGCTCCAGGGCTCCGTCGACACCACTCCGCCGCCTTCGGGCGCATCTCCCTCCGCAGTGCCCACAACGGTTTCCGGCGTGGCGGCGCCGCCGTCGAGCTTCGATCCGGAGCGCGAGGCGGACGTGGTGCGCGGGGTGCTGCGCGACCTCAACGAGTCGTTCGTGGCGGGCGACCTGGAGCGCCACATGGCCCACTACGCGGACCGCGTCGATTTCTATCTACAGAACGGGTACGCCAAGGATGCCATCCGCCGCGACCGCGCCGCCGCGATGGCCCTGTACGACGAAGAGAAGAAGATGACGCTCCGACACGAGGACGTGAGTTTCCCGCAGCCCGGCGTGGCCCGCGTGCTGGTGGACCGTGCCTGGGAGCTGGAGGGCAAGCACGCGCGGTGGACCGGCAGCGAGCGGCAGGCGTTCGTGCTGGAGCTGCGCGGCGGAAGCTGGCTCATCGTCTCCGAGAACGACCAGAAGATCTTCCGCTCCCGCAAGACGACCTTCTGACGTCCACCCGCGCCCGACGCGGCCTGTCATCGCCCAACGATGTTGCAGATGCAGGAACGAGAGCCACCGCGGACCGCGGAAGCTCTCGTTTCGTCGTGTGGATCGGGTGGAAAGATGCGGGGGCGGAATTCGCGCAAGTCGAATCGGATTTGCATTTTAGGCGGATCGGATGCGATGAATCGCACCCCTACGCGTCGGACGGTGGAACGGGCTTCCGGAGATGTAGGACGAGGTGGTGCAGTCCGGCAGTGAGCTAGATGGGGAACTGGGCGCGGTGGTGGTCGAGGTGGACGGCGCAGAAGCGGAGCACCTTCACCGGGCCTACCGCGCCGAAGTACGGGTGGGTGAGGCGGCCACCGCCGGTGCGGCGGGCCCGGCCCAGCTCGCGCTCGAAGCGGTCGGCCAGCGCGCGGATGCGGACGAGCGCCGCCGCGCGGTCCGGCGAGCCCGCGGAGGGGCGCACCTCGCGCGGGGCGGGCGCGCGCACGGGGAAGCTGCGGTGGAAGAGGATGTGGGGCAGCACGATCCAGCGCAGAAGCGTCTGGCGCCAGGCGGGCACGCGCGTCGCCAGCGGCGTGCCCTCGTTCAACTCCCTGAGCAGCGCCTCGTACGCCAGCGTGAGGTGCTCCACGATCTGCGCGGGCGTCCACTTGCCGGGCGCGCGGGGCTGCATCCACGCATCGGCGCGCACGTGCTCGGCCGCGTCTACGAAGGCGGCCATGGCCACGCGGTGATCGTCGAGCGCGGCGTCCCACTTGCTGTCGGTGCGGCTGGCGGCAGCTGCCATGGGGGACCTCCGGGGGGTTGGAGGGGAGACCTGCGGGGGGATGCGGACCTGCGGGCGGGGACTAGCGGGCGTGGCGGCGGAGCCACTCCATCACGATGGGAACGGGCTCGCCCAGCTTCCAGCCGGCGCGGGCCCATCGCTGCATGCGCTCCTCGAACTCCGCCGCCGTGGCCGTGCCCTCGATGCCGGCGGCGGTCGCCTGCCCCGCCGGCCACTCGCGGAACGCGATCGTCCCGTCCGCATCGGGCGGCGACAGCTCAATCACGACCGTGTCACCCGTGGACGGGTCGGTGGCGTGGAAGCCGAGCGTGCGACGCTCGCTCACCGCGGGGCGTCCACCGGCACGACGGCGGCGTAGGCCGGGTCGCGCAGGAACACCGCCGAGCGGTCCGGCCCCCGGTCCACCGGCGCCAGGCCGTCGACGACCATCGCCGCGAAGAGCAGCGCCAGGTACAGCAGCGAGTTGCGGTACAGCGTCCACGCGGGCTGCGTCAGCTTCTCGGCGCGCATCAGCCGCACCACGTCGCGGATGAGCCAGAGCCCCAGCGCCGCGGCGAGGATGCCGTACACCGGGCCCAATCCACCGTACGTGACCGGCGCCAGCGTCACGCCGAGCAGAACGACGGCGTGGAAGAGCATCTGCCGCATCGTCTCGCGCTCGCCCCACACGTTGGGGGCCATGGGCACGCCCACGCGGCCGTAGTCCTTCTGCTTGACCAGCGCCAGCGCCCAGAAGTGCGGCGGGGTCCAGAAGAAGACCATCAGGAAGAGGTACACCGCGGTGAGCGACAGCCCGCCCGTGGCCGCCGCCCAGCCCACCAGCGGCGGGAACGCGCCCGCCGCGCCGCCGATCACGATGTTCTGCGGCGACGTGCGCTTGAGCCAGCGGGTGTAGATGAAGACGTAGTAGAGCAGCCCCGCCAGCGCCAGCCACGCGCTGAGCAGGTTCACCTTGAGCGCGAACAGGGCGAACGCCGCCGCGCCCAGCGTGACGCCGAACGCCAGCACGTGCCCCGGCGACATGCGGCCGCTGGGGATGGGGCGCAGCTTGGTGCGCGGCATGTGCGCGTCGATGTCGCGATCGATGAACATGTTGATCGCGTTCGCGCCGCCGGCCATGAGGTAGCCGCCCAGCACCGTCCACAGCACCAGCCACCCGCTCGGCCACGCCCGCAGCGCGACGACCATGGGCGCCACGGTGGTCACCAGCAGCAGCGAGATGATGCGCGGCTTGGTGAGCGTGACGTAGTCCGCCAGCTGCTGGCGCACGCGGCCGCGCGGCGTGGCGGCGGCGGCCATGCCGGCGCGCTGCGTGCCGGTGGTCATCCGGGACTCGGGCGTGTGCTCGGCCACGGGGGCCACGGGCACCACGCCCGGCCGGAACGATGCGGTGTTCTCTGCCATTGGCTTGCGCTTGGGTGCGTGCCCGTCCGAAGGCGGAAGGCGCCCGGACGACCGCGCCAAATATACACCTGCGCTGTGCGGGCGCCACCCCGCGGCGGCGCACCGGCGGGCTCGTCCCGACCGGTGTGTGGTGGATCTCCCCACAGCCCGCTCCGCGCATGGAAGCCGAAACGCCGCATACGCTTGCACGCGGGCGCGGCGCCGGGGTATCCTTCAGCCGCCGCGCGGCCGGTCCGCCGCGCATCTCCCGTCCCGTGTCCCGGCTCCGATGCCCGCTGCTCAGTCCAAGCCTTCCGCGCTCGCCCGCTATGCGTGGGGCGTGCTCGCCTACAACGTGGCCGTGGTGCTGTGGGGCGCGTACGTGCGCGCGACCGGCGCCGGCGCGGGCTGCGGGCGCCACTGGCCCAGGTGCAACGGCCGCGTGGTCCCGCTGCTGCGCGAGACGAAGGAGCTGGTGGAGTTCACCCACCGCGTCTCCAGCGGCTTCGCGCTGCTGCTGGTGGTCGGCCTGCTCGCGTGGACGCTGCGCGCGGCTCCCCGCGGGCACCTGGCGCGGCGCGCGGCCGTCGTCTCGATGGTGCTGATGGTGATGGAGGCGCTGCTGGGCGCCGGCCTCGTCCTCCTGCGCCTGGTCGCGGGCGACAAGTCGTCGCTGCGGGCGTTCAGCATGGCCGCGCA
The DNA here is from genome assembly GCA_035696245.1 of Longimicrobiaceae bacterium. Classification (NCBI taxonomy): domain Bacteria; kingdom Pseudomonadati; phylum Gemmatimonadota; class Longimicrobiia; order Longimicrobiales; family Longimicrobiaceae; species Longimicrobiaceae bacterium. The sequence goes on from DASRQW010000118.1 coordinate 3,799, forward strand.
TCTCACGAACACCTTCCTGCTGCTGGCCGCGATCACGCTCACGGCCTGGTTCCTCTCCACCGGCGCGCGGGTGCGGACGCGCGGGCGGGGCGCCGTGCTGTGGCCGCTTGGCATCGCCCTGGCCGCAACGCTGTTCGTGGCCGTCAGCGGCGCGGTGACGGCGCTGGGCGACACGCTCTTCCCCGCGACGTCGCTCACCGCCGGGCTGCGGGCGGACATGTCGGCCACGGCGCACTTCCTCGTCCGCCTGCGCGTGGTGCACCCGGCCCTCGCCATCGCCACCTCGCTCTACGTCGTGTTCGCGGGCTGGCTGGTCCGCCGCACCCGTCCGTCGGCCCTGACCGCGCGTCTGTCGAAGGCCCTCGCCGGGCTGTTCGTCGCCCAGCTGCTCGTCGGCGCGGTGAACGTGATCCTCCTCGCCCCGCTGGCGATGCAGATCGTACATCTGCTGATGGCCGACGTCGTCTGGATCGTCCTCGTCGTCACCACCGCCGCCGCACTGGCGGATGATGCGGTACTCAACCGACCGCTCGGCCGAGATTTCGTGCCGGGGGACATCTGAGTTCAGAACTGAGGCTAGAACTCAGCCAGGGGCTATGAACGTCGTGTGTTCTGACAGCGTGCGGTAGCATTGGAACTCACTTTGTGTCGGATTGCCTGACATCGTGAAATCAGGCTCCGTGCTCAACGCCAACTCCGCTAGGATCTGCAGTTAAAGCATTTATCGCGTGCCTTGCATCCTCTGGCAATTTGACCAGGTACTCTCGGAACTTCTCCATTTCGGACGTGTGAGGCAGTTTATCTTGCGCGGCTGCGAACAGGATTTCTGCGGCCAAAACCGGATGTTGCTGCCCGTGATCTATCTCTAGCAGTATCTCTGTGAGCCGCGAGGTCACTTCCGTTCCTCGAACCTCTAGCCGGCGGATGCCGCGTAAAAGCGCTGCAGCAATAACGGGGTCTGTGAACCGCTCCAGCGCTTGGTGGAGTGGGATTATATACTGCATCGACCAACGCTCAATCGACGCCCCCCACTCGTTCCGCATCGTCTGGAGCAGCGCTGCACTTGCGACGTACGCTGCCACATCCGAGATGTTGCCCAAGTATGAACCCGGTGACGTATGCGTGCCCGTTAGCCAGGTCGCGGGTGTTTCGTTCTGTTCAGCGCCCAAATAAATCGCACTCTCCAGGCCGATTCTCTCGGTCAACCTCGCTATCCGAGAATCCAAGTACGAGCGCGCGGACGGCGGAGCTTTAGGTTGAGCGTTCTCGAGTATTCGGAGTTCGGTACACCAAGGGCAGTCATCCCGCGACCCGTACCCACGATCTGGAAGGTTGATCTCCCATGCAGCAAAGAGACAGCGTTGCCGCCCAATAAAGAAACGGTCGGACAACCCCTTCCAGGTCTCAGGAGAAGCGGGCCTAGCGACGAGGACAAAAGCACGAAAGGCAAAATTGAGATCTTGAACCTGCGTCTTGATTCCTTGGACGATCTCCAATGCCGCTCGCATTGTCCGGGCAGTGATGATTGAGTCATCACATATAAGGATGCTATGTGCCTCAGCAATCCGCTTGCGAGTCGCCTCAGGCATAACGCCGCCAATTGGAAGATGCAATGCTCCTGTCGTTCCCTCCTCTTTTAACCACTCGCAAATCAAACCCGAATCCGCGTGCTCTGGAACAAGCACAAGATCGGGAACAAATCCGACGTGGCACCTCGCCAAACCAATCGTAGCCTTTGCCCGGAATACACGGCTCGTAAGTAAGCGGCTGGTGTCGATGAAGATAGATAGGTGACCGTGACGATCCGGTCTGTCAACGTGAAGCCGAAATGCTCCTTGCCGATCCAAATCAGCTATCACAGGGACATGCTCCTCCATCGTAGTAGGTTTCGGAAGATCCAAGACTTTGCTCCCAACCCAAGTGGTAAATCGACGCTGATCGATCTCAATTGGCTTAGAGTTCGATCCAGAGCACAGTTCGCAGTGAACCGCGTCTGCGAAGTGTTTGCCTGGAACGTATGCCAATGCTCGCTCGTCGCGCGTCCCACCAACTTGGCAGAGGATGGTTGTGATGAGTTCCGGTGCGTCCAAGAACCGACTTACCTCCTCTTGCAAACGCCGCACGTACCCCCCAGAAGCCGTGACGCTGACCAATGAGATTAGAGGCGCAGCATGTTCTCGGGCCCAAGGTATGATATCACTTAGACGTTCCTCAATTTCTTCATTTGAGATGCCATACATCGGCAGCAAATGCCATCTCAATTCACAAGACGGGCTGAGTGTGATAGCCCGAAACCGGAGTTCTTGGATCAACGGTAAAAGTGAAAAAGTATCCGCGATTAATACGCAGGACGTGGACAGAAAACCTAGACACCAGTCTGATAGGCGAGTGATGTTGACTGGCTCAACAAATAGATCCCCAAAACGGACGAATTTGTCAGCATGTTGCCCTGATGGAACAACGAAATGGTAGTTTCGATCGGACCAAATCGCATCTGACCATACGAGAAGGGCTAACACCTCCGCCTCGCGGATGAGTGCCAGATCTGGAGTAGCGACCTTGGATTCGACCTCAGGAGTATAGACAGGTAACAACTCGATGCGATCGGATACGACAAGCTCGAAAACCGATGACTGAGGGAAGAACTCGCTCAGGTCTGTAATACCGGTTCCAACAAGAATTTCTTCACGGATAAATGGTGAGATTCCACGCAGAACCACCACAGGCGGAGGTGGGGGTATCTCTAGAGCAAGTAAGCGATCCCGCAAACTGGAAGGACCAAGCTCTCCATGAACATCATAGATCAGCATGTCCACAGGCGCGTCAGTCCACTGGTGAATACGAAACCCGGTCCCGATTCCCCCAAAGCGCGCGTAAGTAATTGTATGCGGCATCTCTCACTCCCCGGAAAGAACAGGCACAAGCAAGCGCACCATAGTTCCAGAAAAGCAAGAACTGGGAGATGGGGGAACCGCTGGAAGGAGTAAGTCCGCGCGCGCAACGATTTCATCTACCCGAAACCATCGGTAAACGCGGAGACGCCCGGTTCGAATCTCAGCGTAGGCATGAAGCTGCTTCAGCGCGCTCATCAAACCAGCCAATCCGACACCCGGTTCGTACCCGATACGGGAGGTCTTCTGAGCGAAGTACTTGCTCGTCGAATGCCTCTCGAATGCAGCCTTCACCTGAAACCACTCTCTAACTATATGGCCGGTAAATAGATCGTCTTCTCCATACGCTTGCTGTCGGGACCGATAATAATGCCGGGCTATTCCTGGTCCGAAGTCATGGATTAAGAACTCAAGGTGCATACCATCAAAACCGGGCGTGGTCTTTTTTAGTTCCGACAGATACTCGTGAACGCTCGCAGTCTGCGGCTGTATAGATGAAATAAGCTGAAGAGCAATTCCTCGCAAATCCACCCCCTCATCGTCCGGTCTACCATAGTCGCGGGCATTCTGAAGCGGCTGAAACAAAAGATTGTTCAATTGCAGTCGGCGAACACCGTTGATCAAACCACCAGCACCTGCCCGATGAAGCAGGACCGACACGTTGTCGTGGAATTGCGGGCCTAAGTTCGACAGAAACAGTTCATCCGTCGGTAACCACGCTACCTTTTCTTCCATCACAGTTGAAATTATCGGCTTGCGCGAAGCCGATGTACAAGCTGCATACTCCATCAAAGGATAACGCGCCAAATCGAGATTCTCGGCGAGCTCTGGTCGCGCAATGGATGTACGCAGCAACGCCCCGATCAGCACCTGTTGAAT
>DASRQW010000119.1 GCA_035696245.1 Longimicrobiaceae bacterium
CCAGGTGCGCGTGCCCGAGCTGCGCGAGCGGCCGGAGGACATCCCCGCCATCGCCATGGCCGCCATCGGGCGGTGGAACGAGCGCATGGAGGCCGCGCGCCGCATCGCGGGGCTTTCGGACGAGACGGTGGCGGTGCTGGAGGCGTACGACTGGCCCGGCAACGTGCGCGAGCTGATGGCCGCGGTGGAGCACGCATGCATCGTCTGCGACGGCCAGCGCATCCTCCCGTGCCACCTGCCCGAGGAGATCCGCGAGGGCGCCGCCGAGGGCCGCCGCCCAGCCGCCGAGGCGCGCAACGGCGAGGTGCCCAAGCGCTACCAGGCGCGCGACCCGGGCTCGGAGAAGGACGCCATCCTCGCCGCACTGGAGGAAGCGTCCGGCAACCGCACCCGCGCCGCCGCCGCGCTTGGCATGGGGCGCACGACCCTGTGGCAGAAGCTGAAGGAGTACGGCATCTAGGCGCTTCGGCGGAGCTTGTCGCGGCGGGCCGCTGCGGAGCCCGGCGGTACTGCTGCCGGTCTCCTTCGCGGGGTCGGGGAGCCTCCTCCTCCGCCGCGCGATACAGCCTGCGCGGCTCCGTCCGGGGTCTCCCCGCCCCGGAGCGAGCCTGCCGGAAACCGCCCCGGCAGTCTCCCTCCGTGACATCATCGTTTGGGTACGGCAGAACGGCGCCGCGGCGGACATCCTCGTCCGCTACGGCGCCGTTCCTCGCTTCCGATGCCCCCGATCGCCGCCCAACGCCAGCATCGCCCTGCGTCCCGGCCACGGGCCGACACGTAGGTCGGCCCCTACCGGACTGAGGCGCTATCGCGCGATGCCGCTGCGAGATAGGCAGGATCTCCCGCAGTTGCGGTTAGTCCCCACAGGGGGACTTTGCGCAGTCGTTGCCGCGGTTTCAACCGCCAGGCACCCCCGCCACCTCCGCACCGATCTCGCGCAGCCCGTTCATCATCCGCTCGAGGTGCTCCTCGCCGGTCTGCGGGTTGATGAGCGTCACGCGGAGAACGCGGCGGCCGTCCAGCACCGTTGCCGTGATCCAGCCGCGGCCGGACGCGTTGTAGCGCTCGCGCACGGCGTTCTGGAACGTGTCGACAGCGTCGTCGCTGCGGTCGCGGACGGCGGCGGGGAGGTGGCGGAAGCAGAGGATGTTGGACTCCACCGCGTGCATCGGCTCGAAGTCCGGGGCGGCGGCGAGGCGGGTGTGGAGGGCTTCGGTGGTGGCGACGGTCTTCTCCAGCAGCGCGGCGAAGTGGCGCGTGCCGTAGTGGCGCAGGCATACCCACAGCTTCAGCGCGTCGAAGCGGCGGGAGCACTGGAGCGTGCGCTTGCCCGCGTCGCGGCTCCGCTCCTCGCCGTCGCGGACGTGGAAGAGGTACGGCGCGCTCTGCTGGAACGTCTCGTCCAGGTGCCGCCGGTCGCGCACGAACACCGCGCCGGTGCTCATCGGCATCCACATCATCTTGTGCGGATCCCAGGCGACGGAGTCCGCGCGCTCCACGCCGCGCAGCCGGTGCCGCAGCGCGTCGGAGAGCAGGAACGAGCCGCCGTGCGCCGCATCCACGTGCAGCCACACGCCTTCGCGAGCACACACGTCCGCGACTTCGTCGATGGGGTCGAACAGCCCCGTCGCCGTGCTCGCCGCGGTGGCAGAGACGGCCAGCGGGATGCGCCCCTCCCGCCGCAGCGCGGCGATAGTGTCGGCCAGCGCCTGCGGGTCCATCTTGCCGCCGCGGTCGGGCACGGGCACCACGGCATCGCTGCCCAGGCCCATCAGCCCCGCCGTGCGGTCCACCGAGTAGTGCGAGTGCCCGGAGACGAGCAGCACCGCCCGCTGTGCATCTCCCGAAGCCACGCCATCCTTCCAGCAGCCGGGGAAGCGCGCCTCGCGGGCGGCGAGCAGCCCCGTCAGGTTCGCCACGCTGCCGCCGGAGACGAGCGTTCCGTCGGCCGTCGCGGGGAAGCCGAGGAGCTGGCCCAGCCAGCGCACCACCTGCGCCTCCACCAGTGTGCCGGTGGGCGACATCTCCCACACGGCGACGGACTGGTTCAGCAGGCTCGTCATCGCGTCGGCGAGCACGGCGTGCGGCAGCGGCGGCGCGACCTGATGGCCCATGTACATCGGGTGCGCGAGGTGGATCGCGTCGCCCACGACCTTCTGCCACACGTCGTCCCAGACCGCCTCCGCCGGCATCCCGTCCACCGGAAGCGGCTCCGCGAACAGCCGCGCGATCTCCGCCGGCCCCAGCCGCGTGGAAGCCGCCCGCGTCTCGACCGTCGCCAGATAGTCCGCCATCCGGTCGATCAGCGCGTGGCCGTGCTCGCGCAGCACGCCGGCGTTGTCGTCGAGCGTGGGAAGGTCGGTAGCGCGAGTGTGCGAAGATCGGGACATTGGATGTGCGGTGCAGATGAACGGGAGATGCGACGCGGGGAATTTAGCGGGCTCCGTCGGAGTATGCACTCGGGGACGATCTGGCTCGACGAAAAGAAACGGCGCCGAAGTCGGACGAAACGTCCGGCGCGGCGCCGTTCTGCATCTGCCGTCCTCTTCATTCTTTTGCTCGGCTGAGGTTCGTACCCGACTCGCGTCCTTGCCGGTGCCGGTGTCGGCTACGCGTCCGCAGTGGGGAGCGCGATCTCGAAGCAGCAGCGCGGCCGATCGCCTTTCTGGCAGTGCTCGCGGACAGGCACGCCCACGATCTCGGCCAGCAGCGACTCGGCGAGCTGGCAGACTTCCGGGTGCTCGGGGACGAGAGCCGCGAGCGGGCAGCTGTAGCCGCGGATGATGACGGCGCCGTCACCTTCCTCCAGGTCGGCCACCCCACCCAGCTCCCCCAGCAGCCCGTACGCAGCTTCGATGCGCATCCGCAGGTCGTTGCCGTCGCGGGCGCGGTCGGCGGCGGCGCGGCGGCCCACCTCGCGCAGGAGGTCGGTCACGGCCTCGCGCCCCATGCGCTCCGCGAGCGTACCCAGCAGGAGGCCGAGCACGGGCGCGTACGCCTTCGGCAGCAGCGTGTCTGCCGCAGAGGTCAGCGCGAACAGCGAAGCGGGCTTGCCCACGCCGCGAGGAGAGCCCCGCTGCTGCTCCACCAGGCCGTCGCGCTCCAGCGCGGCCAGGTGCGAGCGTACGGCGTTGTCGGTCAGCTCCAGTTCCGCCGCCAGCTCGTTGACCGTGCGCGCCGAGCGCCGCAGCAGCGCGATGATCTGTCCCCGCGTGGTGGCGAGCAGCCGCTCGATCCACTGGCTTCCTGCCATCCCCGGCCTCCTCTTTTCATCCGCACGTTCCGGCACGCTTCCGCGCTCCAACCTACCATCTCACCGGCAGTTTGTCCAATATATCAAATCATCTGTTGACTTATTCGTTGCGACGATGTAGGCTCGTCTTCATCCGCAGCAATCGAGAGCAGCACGGCGAACGGGGAGGCACGGCGATGGGCGAGCAGTCCACGGAGCTTGTGGGTCCGGACCTGGAACGCGGCATTCCCGCGGCGGAGGTCGGGGAGGGCGAGATGCTGGCGGGGCATGCGGCGGGGGAGCCCGTGCTGGTGGCGCGGTTCGGCGGGGAGCTGTTCGCGATCGGCGCGGCGTGCTCGCACTACGGGACGTCGCTGGCGTTGGGCCTGCTGGTGGATGGCACGGTGCGCTGCCCCAGCCACCACGCCGCGTTCGACCTGCGCACGGGCGAGGCGGTGCGCGCGCCGGCACTGCGCCCGGTCGCGTGCTGGGAGGTGGAGGAGCGCGACGCGACGATCTTCGTACGCCGGAAGAAGAAGGAGCCCGCGCCCGCCCGTCGCCCAGCCGTGGCCTCATCCGGTAGCGCGACGCCCGAGTCCGTGGTGATCGTCGGGGCGGGGGCGGCAGGGAGCGCGGCGGCGGAGCGGCTGCGGCGGGAGGGCTTCGCCGGGCGCATCACCCTGATCGGCGCGGAGGAGGCGGCACCGTACGACCGGCCGAACGTCTCCAAGGACTACCTGGCCGGCAACGCGCCCGAGGAGTGGATGCCGCTGTGGGCGGACGACTTCTACCGCGAGCAGGACATCCGCCTCGTCCTGGGCGCGCGCGTGGCGAAGATCGACGCCGCCGCGCGCCAGGTGCGCACGCTGCGCGGCGAGGCGTTCGCGTACGACGCGCTCCTGCTGGCCACGGGCGCCGATCCCGTGCGGCTGCCGGTGGCGACGCACCACCTGAAGCACGTCTTCTACCTGCGCACCATGGCCGACGCCCGCGCCATCATCGCTGCGGCGGACACTGCGCGGCGGGCGGTGGTGGTCGGCAGCAGCTTCATAGGGATGGAGGTGGCGGCGGCGCTGCGCGCGCGGGAGATGGAGGTGCACGTGGTGTCGCACGATCCCGTGCCGTTCCACAGCGTCCTCGGGCACGAGGCAGGGGCGTTCTTCCAGCGGCTGCACGAGCGCAACGGCGTCACGTTCCACCTGGGCGAGGCCATCGGCGGGGTTTCGGCAGATGCGGTGACGCTCAAGAGCGGGCGGACGATCGCCGCGGACCTGGTGGTGGTCGGCATCGGCGTGCGGCCGGGGGTGGCGCTGGCGTCGTGGTCGGGCGTGGCGCTGGAGCGCGATGCGGTGGCGGTGAACGAGCACCTGGAGACGAGCGTCCCCGGCATCTACGCCGCCGGCGACCTGGTGCGCTGGCCCGACCCGCGCACCGGAACGCTGATCCGCTCGGAGCACTGGGTCGTGGCCCAGCGGCAGGGCCAGACGGCCGCGATGAACATCCTCGGCGCGCGCCAGCGGTTCGAGGGCGTGCCGTTCTTCTGGACCGCGCAGTTCGACGCCACCCTCCAGTACGTGGGCCACGCCGAGCGCTGGGACCGCATCGACGTGTCCGGAAGCCTCGACGCCATGGACTGCACCCTCGCGTACCGCGCCGCGGGGCCGGACGGGCGCGAACGGACGCTTGCCGTCGCAACCCTCGGCCGGGACCGTACCGCGCTCACGGCCGAACGCGACCTCGAACGGCTCGATTGGGATGCGCTGGATTCGATGGTGCCGGTGGCGGCGGCGTGATGAACGGCGTTGGCATAGACCGTTGCTGATGCGGTTTCTCTGCGGAAAGGTGCCCCCTCCCCCGGCCCCTCTCCCGCAAGCGGGAGAGGGGAGAACTGCTTTTCACGATGAGACTTAGCTCGCATAGACGCGCTGAATAAAGCAACCCTCCCCCAGGCAGTTTGGGGGGAGGGTCGTCGAGCCTAAGCGAGGCGGGGAGGGGGCCCGCCGGCCTCCCCATTAGGCGAACAGATCCAGCACTTCGGGGCCATCCTCCTCCGCATCCGTGGACTTGGCCTCGCCGGCCCGCCCGCTGTCGCGGTCCTGCGTGAGGTCACCCAGCGTCTCGGGGCGCTCTTCGGGCTGGCGGCGGGGTTCGTCCGGCTCGCGGTCTTCGACGTCGAGGTCCGCGTCATCCGCGTCGATGCCGTCCAGCTCCAGCTCGGCGTCTTCCGCATCTGCCGGCTCGCCTTCGCCGTCGGGCTCGTCCGGGTCCTCGGGCTTCTCGGGGGGCTCGGCGCAGCGAGTCACCTCGACCACGCGGTCATGGGCGGAGAGCGCCAGGTGCGGCTCCGGGCGCAGGGCGCGGTCGCCCAGCACCACGCCCGCGCCGGTCACGCGCAGGGTGCGACCCACGGCGGTCACGGCCATCAGGTCCTCGCCCGCGTCCACCGCGACGGCGGCGGCCAGGCCGCCCAGCTCCTTGCCGGGCGTGGCGACCACCGTCCCCAGCCCGCCGCGGCCCTGCACCGGAAGCTCGTCGGGCGAGATGCGCTTGGCATAGCCGCGCTCGGTGACCACGCACAGCTCCTGATCGCGCCGCAGCACCGCCATGCCCGCCAGGCTCTCGCCCTCCTTCAGCTTGATGCCGCGCACGCCCTGCGCCACGCGCCCCATCGGCGGCACGTCCGCCTCGCGGAAGCGGATGGCGCGCCCGCCCTTGCCCACGAGCACCACGTCGCCCTCGCCGTCGCCCATCTGCACGTCCACCACGCGGTCTCCCGGCTTCACGGACATCGCCTCGATGCCGCCGGAGCGGGGGCGCGAGTACTGGTCCAGCGAGGTGCGCTTCACCGACCCGTCCGCCGTGGCGAAGATGAGGGAGCGCGACTCCGGGAACTCGCGCACCATCAGCATCGCGGCCACGCGCACGCGCTTCGGCAGCTCGAAGATCTGCTGGATGCGCTTGCCGCGCGACGAGATGCCCGCCTCGGGCACGTCGCGCACGGGCAGCCAGTGCACGCGGCCGTCCTCGGTGAAGAACATCAGCGTGTCGGCCGTGCTGGCGGTGAACACGCGCTCCAGGTAGTCGTTCTCGTAGCGGTCCATGGCCGCCATCGCCTTGCCCGCCCCGCGCCGCCGCCGGAAGACCGACATCGGCACCTGCTTCACGAAGCCCTCGTGGCTCACCGAGACCACGACCTCCTCGTCCGCCAGCAGGTCCTTGAGCTGGAACTCCTTCTCGGACTCCACGATGTCCGTCCGCCGCTCGTCGCCATAGTCCTCCGCCAGCTTCAGCAGCTCCGCGCGCACCGCGGCGATTCGCAGGGGCTCGCTCGTCAGGATCGCCTTCAGCTCCGCGATGCGGGCCTCCAGCACCGTGAGCCGGTCGCGGATCTCGCGCGTCTCCAGCGCGGTCAGCTTGGAGAGGCGCATGTTGAGGATCGCCTCGCTCTGGCGCTCCGTCAGCTTCAGCTCCTTCTCCAGCTTCCGCGCCGCCGTCTCGCGCGTCTTCGAGCTGCGGATGAGGCCGATCACGACGTCGATCTTCCGCAGCGCGACGAGGAGGCCGGCCAGCACGTGCGCCTCGTCTTCCGCGCGCCCCAGCTCCCACTGCGAGCGGCGCTTCACCACCTCCAGCCGGTGGTCGCGCCAGCGCTCCAGGATCTGCTTCAGGCTCAGCTCTCGCGGCACGCCGCCGTCCAGCGCCAGGGCTATCACCCCGAACGTGGTCTGCAGGGCCGTCCACTTGAAGAGCCCGTTTAGGATCTTCAGCGCGTCGGCTCCGCGCTTCAGCTCGATCACGATGCGGATTCCGTCGCGGTCCGACTCGTCGCGCAGGTCCGAGATGTCGCTCAGCTTGCCCAGCTTGGTCAGCTCGGCGATCTGCTCGATGATGCGCGCCTTGTTGGTGCCGTACGGCACCTCCGTCACCACCAGCTGCTCGCGGCCGGTGCGCTTCTGCTCCTTGAACACCCGCGCCCGCATCACCACCCGCCCGCGGCCCTTCTCGTACGCGTCGTGAATGCCCTTCGTGCCCACCACCACGCCGCCCGTGGGGAAGTCCGGCCCCGGCACGTAGCGCATCAGCTCCTCGATGGTGCACTCCGGGTTGTCCAGCAGATGCACGGCGGCGCCCACCACCTCACCCAGGTTGTGCGGCGGCACGTTGGTGCTCATGCCCACGGCGATGCCGCTGGAGCCGTTCACCAGCAGGTTCGGCACGCGCGACGGCAGCACGGTGGGCTCCACCAGCCGGTCGTCGTAGTTGGGCGCGAACTCGACCGTGTCCTTGTCGATGTCCGCCAGCATCTCCGTCGCCACCGGGGCCAGGCGCGACTCCGTGTACCGGTACGCCGCCGCCCCGTCGCCGTCGATGCTGCCGAAGTTGCCCTGGCCGTCCACCAGCGGGTAGCGCAGCGAGAAGTCCTG